>NZ_JBHTRF010000016.1:0-149994 GCF_042796115.1 Kitasatospora sp. NPDC056446
GCGTTGACTTTTGGCACGCTGTTGAGTTCTCAAGGAACGGACGCTTCCTTCGGACCGCCTTCCAGCGGACCCTCCGGGCTTCGTTCTTTCGTGTTCCCAGCTTATCAGATGCTTTCCGCGCCGTTTCCGGGGCTTCATTCATTCGACTCGCCGGTGTCTTCCGGGGCTTGACACCCTGTCCGACGTTTCAAACTCTAGCCGACCCTCACTCCGAAAAGCGAATCGACCGCAATCCGATAAAACGAACATGCCAAATAAAGCGTCGAGCCGCACCTGCACATGACAGGAAGGCCGGGCTGAACCGGAATGTGGTGTTTCAGGGATTGGCCGCTCCGGGACCGTCCGCGCAGATGCGTGTCCGGTGCTCCCAGCCGAGCGACTGGTAGACAGTACTCCCACTCCGCGCCCGAGAACAAATGCCCCGGTCCGGGCCGCATCCGGCCTGCGCCGTCCGCCGGATGCGGCCCGAGTCCCCTGTCAGGCCCGAGTCCCCCGTCAGTGGAAGAGGCGGTCACCGCTGGTGGCCATGCGGTGGGTGGAGCCGTGGCGGTTCACCCAGTCACGGACGAGGGTGACGGCATTGGCGCACTGCCAGCTGTCGTCGTACTCCCGCACGCCGGTGAAGGCCCCGTAGCCCGCGATGATGCCGTCCACCCGCGCGTCACCGAGCAACTTGTCGACGTACCAGGGGTCGTTGTAGGTGGTCGTCCAGGACAGCGTGGCCGCGAGCCGGCCGTTCGCCCGGTCCGCCGCCCCCTTCTTCAGTTCGGCGCACGTGTTGTAGCCGGCCTCCGTGCAGTTGCCGAATCCCTTGGTGATGTCGCTGTCGCCGTAGTCCATCGCCCGGTGTCCGGTCGGGAAGCCGTTGCCGGACTTGTCGAAGGCGGCGCGGGCCTGGTCGCGGGTCCCGGTCGTCGTGATGCCCTCCAGGGGGCCGAGCTTGCCCTCCAGGCTCTTCCAGCCCCGGCCGCCGACGTCGGGCGTGTTGCCGCCGTGGTACTCGTAGAAGCCGTAGAGCACCTGGATCCCGGCGGCCGTCAGCCGCTGCGCCTTGTCGCGCAGCCCGGCGACGCTGCACGTGCGGTTGGGCTCCTCCCCGCAGTAGTTCGGGTCCTTGATGTCCAGCCAGACCAGCGACAGCCGACGGCCCGCGTTGGCGTTGGAGAGGATGCGGTCGATCATGCTGTCGAAGCTGGGGCCCAGCCGGTTCTCCCCGGCCGAGGAACAGTCGTGGTAGGCGCGCCATTCGTTCGGGTTCCACCAGGCGCAGACGTCGATCTCGATGCCGTTGGCGCCGTGCTTGAGCGCGGCGTCCACCCCGTCCACGGTGTCGACCCGGTGCGCGATCGCGTAGATCGCCTGCCGGGTGTCGGCCGCTGCCGCCGGGGTCGTGCCGAGTGCGGTGGCGCCGATGATCCCGCACACGGTCGCCGCGAGCGCCGGCAGCATCCGCGAGCCCGCGCCGCGCCTGAGGTGAGTGGTCAAGGAAGGTTCTCCTTCTGGTCGATGCCCTGAGGTGGACATGACTATTTCACCGATGGTGCGTTGACGCACAGTAGACAGGCGATAAACGGACAGCTTCCTACGGCAGGCTCAGGCGCGTTTGAAGAATTCCACCTCCGCCAGGGCGATGGCCCGGCCGGGACCGGTCCCGGCGGCCTCGCGGACGGTGAGCTTCACCTGCACGACGTCGCTGATCCCGGTCGCCACGGTCTGCGGCCCCGGCTGGTCGTTCAGCGTGATCTGCTTCCGGTGCTGCTCACCGTCCGCTGCCGTGACCTCCAGGGACAGGACCAGGGGGCGGGCCTGCTGCTGGAACTGCTGCGGATCCGCCGAGCCGCCGGTGTGGATGATCAGGTCCACCAGCCGGAAAGGGGTCCGGAAGTCGAAGGTGACCGAGTCACCGATCGCGGGCGCCCCCCAGTAGGTGTTGGTCAGGCCGTCGTCGGCCGCCGAAGCCGGGTGGCCCTCCAGGGCGGCGCTCGCCGTGGTCGTGGCGGGGGTGATCGGCGCGGTGCTGCCGATCTTGTCCAGCACGTCCTCGTAGACGTTCCGGCCGGCCGGGTACAGCAGGAACCCCGCCACCACCACGGCCACCAGCGCCAGCACCGCGATGGTGCGGCGCAGCGCGTTGCCCGAGCCGCCGATCCGCACCCGGCGCCGGAACGGCCAGCGGGTGCGCCACCAGGGCAGCTTCGGCGGGGCCGCCGTCACGGTCAGCGGGGCCGCGCAGCGGCGGCAGAACCTCCGCTCGGGCAGGTTGGGCGTGCCGCAGCGGGGGCAGGGCGGACCGTCCGGCGTCTCCTCGGCGGCGGACGCCCGGACGACGGGGCGCGGTGCGACGGGCCTGGCCGGCTGGACGGCCACCGGATCGGTCTTCGGCTCGGTCTTCGGCTCGGTCCGCGGTTCGGGAACGGCGACGGGAGGAGAAGAAGGAGGAGCGGACGCGGGAGCAACGGGGGCAGGCGCGGGTGGCTCCTCGACGGACGGGGTCGGCGTCTCGGCGGCCGGGGCAGCCGGTGCGCTGGGTGCGGACGGGGCCGGTTCCCGCCTGCCGCCCGTCACCCGTCGCGACACGCTTCGCCACGTGGACCCGGTCCGCGCCGTCCCCGGCTCGGCCGGTCCGGCGGGCACAGCGGGCACCGCGGTTCCGGCAGGAGCAGCGGGCACGGCGGGAGCGGCAGGCACGGCGGCCGTGCCAGGCGCGGCGGGCTCCGCCTGCGCGGGCGCGGGCGTCGGCGCAGCCGCCGGGCCGGCCGGCGGCGCCGCAGGAGCCGCAGGAGCCGCAGGCCCGGCCGTCGGCGTCGCCCCTGCGGCGCCACCGCGCGACCACCCCAGGTAGGCCCCGCAGTTGCCGCAGAAGTCGTCCCCCTCCCCGTTGACCGTTCCGCAGTCGGGGCACACCGGCATCCGTCAGTCCTCCGCTCGCCCGGCTGGGCCGGGGGGATGGGGTGGGCCGGGCAGGATCTCCACCCGGCAGGTCAGGTGGACCGGGAAGCCCGCCCGTACGACGGACAGCACCCGGCCCTCGTCCGGCGCCGGTCCGTACAGGGGCCAGACCCGGATCAGCACCTCGCCGCTCGGCGCGGCCGACGGGACGGGGCCCGGGTCGGTGGTCCAGGTGGCGCCGCCGCCGTCCACGATCTCGACGCCGGCGCCGAGCACCAGCCGCAGCCGTTCGGCGAGTCCGCGCCGGGTGCCGCGCCACCGGTGGAGTTCCACCGCGCGTTCGACCACCGCGCGGCGCACCTCCAGCGGCCAGGCCGGGTCCGTCTCGACCGCGACCCAGGACGCCAGCCAGTCGAGGAAGTCGGCCGGTGCGAGGCGGGGCCGGAAGTAGGCGGGCAGGTTGTCCAGGGTGGCGAAGACCGGGGCCAGGACGGTGTCCAGGCCGGCGGTGAACCGCTGGGCGAAGTCGTCGTCGGCGAAGAGCGCGGGCAGCAGTTCGCCGATCGGGTACGGGCTGGGCAGGCCGGGCACCGCGGCCCGGTTCACGACGGCCCGCCCTCGGCGACGGCGGTGACCACGACCTGGTGCTGGTGGGAGAAGACCAGGGCGTCCGGCGGGACCTCGACCCGTTCGGCGGGCGCGCCCCGGCGGCCGGTGATCGGGTCGGCCGGGAACAGTCGCAGTTCCTCGACGCCCGCGACGGCGGACACCTGTTGGAGCGCGGCGAACACCTCCCCGTACTGGACCGCCCGGCCGAACGGCCAGCCGGTGCCGTCGGCGCCGCCGCGCAGCGGGTTGAGGTGGCGGTACAGCGCGGCGAGCGCCTCCTCCCGGACCCGGTCGGGGTCGGTGGCGCGGGTGGTGAGCCGGGCGACCACCGTCACGCCCTGGTAGGCGGGGGGCTGCACGACGACGCGGGTGCCGATCAGCCGCCGCTCGTCGAGGGCCGTCGCGACGGCGGCGAGCACCTGGTCGTCCGGGATCAGCTGCTCGAAGCGCAGCCGGTCGCCGTCGTCCGCGACCGCGTCGGGGACCAGCAGCACCCGGACCGTCCCGGCTTCGCCGCCGCCGGCCGGCACGCAGCTGATCCGGGCGGCGGACGGTGCGGCCTGCCGGGCGATCAGCTCGAAGTCCCCGGCGGTGACGGCGCGTTCCTGGAGCCGCAGCTGGTGCGGGGCGCGCGTCTTGGCGTTGTCGACGGTCTCGCCGTCGACTCCTCCCCTGGCCGCCTCCCGGTTGTCCACCCGGGCGATGTAGGGGACTGAGCTGCGCAGCACCGTGATGGTGCTGCGGGCGACGTTGCCGGCGGTCCCGCCGCCGGTGCGGTAGCGCGGGACGCGCAGCCGGGCGCCCTTGGGCGGCACGGCGCCGAAGGCGCGCAGAGTGCCGTCGGGCTCCCGGACGGCGGGCGGGAGGAGGAACTCGCCGGTGGTCGCGTCGAGCACCACATGCCGGTCGGCAGGCGCGGAGTCGCCGAAGTGCTCGACGACCGTCCACCGTTCCCAGCCCTCGCCGGCCGCGACCTCGACCACCGGCGGTTCGCCGTCGAGCAGCACCGGCGGCCTGGCGAGCCGGAAGCGCTGGCCCGCGACGCCTTCCGAGGCGCCGAGCGGAGCGTCGGTGACGGTCTGCGCGTGGGAGACGGTCGCGGTGCCGCCGACCGTGAAGACCTCGGCCCGGCGGATGGTGGGGGACTCGGAGTAGAACGGCTGGCCCGGCCGCGGCTCGGTGACCCGGCAGCGCAGCCAGCCGGCCCGCCGTCCGGCGACCACCGACGCGGTGTGCCCGGCCGGGACGAACACCACGACCTCGCCGGGCCGGTTGAGGCCGCCGGTGGTGTCGGTGCCGGTCTCGCAGGCGGTCCAGCGGGCGCCGTCCCACACCTCCCAGGCCAGCGGCGGCTGGCGCGGGTCGACGCCGACGCCCTCCACCCGGCTGTCCAGCCGGACGACGAGGATGCAGTGCGGCACCACCGCCGGCAGGGCGAAGAGCATGGCGTCCCCGGCGGCCGGGCGCGCCTGGAAGCACGGCACGTCGGCGCCGTCGGCCAGCCGGGCCGTCCGGTCGGACTGCTCGCCGGTGGCGTGCAGGGTGACCAGCCGGTCCAGGGAGCTGGGGACGATCGGGAGGTCCTCGGCGGTGGAGAAGACCACGGCCTCGTCGGTCTCGGTGCGCAGCGTGGAGACCTCGGTGCCGGCCCGCAGCAGGACCGTCTCGGGCTGCGGGGCCGAGAGCCAGAAGTCGACCTCGGCCCGGGCGGCGGCGGGCGGGAAGAGCCGGATGCCGAGCAGGTCGAGGAAGGCGGAGTAGTTCTTCTCCGGCACCCGGTTGAGCCGGTAGAGCAGTTGGTCGACCAGGTAGGCGAAGGTCTCGATGAGGGTGACGCCCGGGTCGGAGACGTTGTGGTCGGTCCATTCCGGGGCGCGCTGCTGGACGTAGCGCTTGGCCTCGTCGACGAGCTGCTGGAAGCGCCGGTCGTCCAGGTTCGGGGAGGGCAGTGCCATCAGCTCTCGCCCCCGTCCGCCGCGGCCGCCGGGTCCGGGTGCTCGGGGATGGTGTAGAAGGGGAAGACCAGGTTGCGGCGGTCGTTGGTGGCGCGCACGGTGTAGCGGACGTCGATGTAGAGCGTGCCCTCGTCGACGGCGTCGAAGGCGATCGCCACGTCGTCGACCTCGATCCTCGGCTCCCAGCGTTCCAGGGCGATGCGCACCTCGCGGGCGATCCGCCCGGCGGTGGTGCCGTCGCCCGGGGCGAAGACGTACTCGTGGATGCCGCAGCCGAATTCGGGCCGCATCGGGCGCTCGCCGGGGGCGGTGCCGAGGATCAGCCGGATGGCTTCGGCGATCTCCCGGTCCCGGTCGACCATGCCGATGCCGCCGGTGGCGTTGACCCGCAGCGGGAAGGCCCAGCCCCGGCCGATGAAGCCGCCGCTCATGCGCACCCCGCCGTGGTCCGGACGCGGCCCACGGCCCGAGTGGCCGGAGCCGCGAGAGCGGCCGGGGCGGCCGGGGTGGATACGGTGACGGGCGCGGCCTGGACGGCCGCCGTGCTCCGCCCGGTCATACGGCGCCTCCGATCAGCACGGTGAAGGCGCCGCTCGTGATAGTGGCGCCGCAGGTCGTCTTGTCGCCCATGCGGGCGGCGGGGAGGCCGCCGATCAGGACCACTCCCCTGGTCGCCGTGCCCGCGCCGGGCTCGACCAGGTTGGCGGGGCCCATCTCCACGTGCGGGACGCAGGCATGGATGGTGCCGACCACCGCGGCGGGCCGGCCGCCGATCAGCACGGTCGCCACCTTGAGGGCGCCCGGCGGCGGGGTGGTGAGGGCGCCGCCGTGGTCGGTGAGGTCACCGGTCCGGGCTGCGGGGGGCATGTGCGGTCTCCAATGCGGTCGGTGCTCGGTCGATTGACGTGTCGTCAACGGTGTTTCGTCAGTTGATGCGGACGAGCGTGCCCTTGAGCACCGCCTCGACGCCGCCGTCCACGGTGACCGCGGTCGTGCCCCGGACGGTCACCGAGGCGCCGCGGATGTCGACCTCGCCGGTGCCCGCGTCGAGGGTGATGCCGGAGGAGGAGAGGCGCACCGTGCTCCCCGCCGCGCCGCCCGCGCCGTGGACGGTCAGGACGATCTCCCCGCTCTGCTGGTCCAGCTTGACCTCCAGCTTCTTGTCGCCGCTGGCCAGCCGGACGCCGGAGGCGCCGCCCGGCACGTCCAGCAGCTCCAGGCGGTGGCCCGAACGGGACACCACGGAGCGGCGGTTGACCTTGCCGGCGGCCGCGTCGACCAGCGGCACGTCGTGCGGCGAGGGCCGGTCCACGCCGTTGTAGAGGCCGCCCAGCACGTAGGGGCTGTCCAGGTCGCCCTGCTCGAAGCCGACCAGCACCTCGTCGTTGACCTCGGGGCTGACCACCCCGCCGCCGCCGTGGCCGCCCCACTGCACGGTGCGCACCCAGTCGGAGACGTAGGTGTCGTCCAGCCAGGGGAAGGTGAGCTTGACCCAGCCGCGCTGCCCGTCGCCCGGCTCCCGGACGTCGGTGACCACGGCGACGGCCAGGCCCGGCATCCGCGGCCCGCGCGGCGGCGCGTTGCCGCCGGTGACCAGCCCGGCCAGGGAGCGGTCGGGCGCGGCGCTGACCACCACGGTGGTCCGGTAGCCGCGGAACGGTTCGAGGAGGTGGCGCACCCCGGTGGCGGTGTAGCGGCCGGAGAAGGCGGCGCCGACGTTCCCCAGGGCGACCGCGGTGCCCGCCCGCAGCCGCGGGTTGCCCTCGACGACCGCCTCCAGTTCGCCGAAGCCGGCGGCCACCGAGGCGGCCAGCGACCGGGCCGCGGCGGCCGTCTCGGCCTGCGTGCGGTACGGGGTGTCGGCGACGGTCAGCCGGGCCGGGCCGGGGAAGGCGGCGCTCACCGCAGAGGGGCTCATCCCCGGCAGCACCGTCCGGGAGGCCACCGACGGCTCGGTGGCGACCAGGGCCCGCTTGGTGGTGACGTTCCAGCCGCGCGCCTCGACCGTGTCCGCTCCGCCGGCGCCGGTCAGCACACCGCGCAGCTCCAGCAGGTTGCGGCCGTACTCCAGGACCAGCGGGTTCTGCGGCGCCGGGGTCGACGGGGCCGGCGCGCCGGACGCGGGCTCGGGCCGGACGAACTCCAGCCGCCCGTCGTCGTCGACGCGCACCTGCGCGCCGCTCTCCTGCGCCAGGAACTGGAGGAACTCCCAGTCCGGGACGTTCGCCTGGGACAGCTGCTGGTGGACGACCGGGAAGGAGTCGATCCGGCCGCAGGACAGGCCCGCGCCCGCGGCGACCTCGCGCACGATGTCGGCGGTCGTCATGTTGCGGAAGGCCTTCACCCGGCGCCCGCGCATCAGGCGGTGGGTGACCGCCGCCGCCCGCACCACCGTGTACGAGCCCGTGGTGTCCACCTCCAGCTCCAGCGCGGTCACCTCGCCGGTGAACAGCCGCGCCCGGGTGTGCCCCTGCACGGTGACCACGGACACCCGCAGCTGGGTGCCGATGGTGATCCCGGTCGCGGCCAGGAAGGCGTGGTTCCCGTCCCGGAACGACAGCACCGCCGTGTCGGGCAGGCCGACGCTCTCCTCGATGTCGCAGGAGACCAGTTGGGCCGCCCACGCCGGCGGCAGCGGGCCCGGCGCCTCGACGACGGGATCCGCGGCGAAGGAACGGCCCCCACGGGCCTCGGGAGTGGTCATCGCACACCGCCCTGGGTGAGTTCGTCGATACCCGGCACGATCAGCTCCTCGCCGGGCACCAGCGCCAGCGGATCGTCGATGTCATTGGCCTCCGCGATGGTGCGCCAGGCCGTCGCGTCCCCGTACGCGCGCCAGGCGAGCAGCGGCAGGCTGTCGCCCGCGATCACCCGGTGGGTACTGCGGGCCTCCGGCGAACCGGAGGTCGGGTTCTGGCCGGCCGGGTCGACGCTGGCCTCGTCGATGGTGAGCGAGCAGACCGCCCGCAGCGGATTGCCGTCGACGTCGAACAGCGTGTAGGTGACCGAGAGGCCGGTCAGCACGCCGTTGAACGACGTCGTCTTCAGGGTGCCCCAGTCCAGCCGGATCCACGGGCTGGCCGGCGTCTTGCGCGCCAGGCTGGTCGGGGTGGGCACGCAGGCCGTCATCAGCTGCTCCACCGCCCGCTCCACCGAGTTGTCGTGGGTCGCGGTCGAGTCCAGGAACACGTCGAGGGAGAGCGAGCGCGGCCCGCTGCCGACGAACTCCGGCAGCGCGGACTCCCCCGCCATCCGGGACGGCGTACGCCGCCACTCGGTGGTCTTGCGCAGCACCAGGGTCGCCGGGTTGAACTGGAGCGGCAGGCGCGCGATCGCCCCGCCGGGCTGCGCACCGACCGTGGACGGGGGCTCCATGATGGTCAGTTGGGCCCGGGTGACGCTCGCGGGGACCGCTGCGGACATCCTGGTGCTCCTCACGGTGGGTGGGTCCGGCTGGGGTCGGGTGGGGCGGCGGGGTGGAGTGGCGGGGTGGAGTGGCGTCAGGAGGGGCCGCGTCAGAACGGGCGCAGGCCCGCGTGGGCGATCTCCAGGGTCTCCATCGCGGCCTGGGAGCTGGAGGGGTCGAAGGACGGCCCCTCCCAGCGCACCGGGACGATCCCGAGCACCTGCCAGCCGACGATCCGGCTCAGATCGGGCCGCAGCGCCACGATCTCCCCGTCCTTCGGTTCGACCTTCCGGACGATCTCGCCCAGCCAGCGCGCGATCTTGGTGGTGTCCGCGGTGACCGCGCGGGTCAGCGTGATGTTCGTCCAGGTGATGCGGCCCGGCAGCTGCCAGGCGAAGCCGTTGTTGCCGCCCTCCGCGTACTGCTCGATCTCGACCTGGGCGCCGAGCCCCGAGCAGGTGGTGAACTCGCCCAGGTCGTTTCCGCCGATGGTCAGGCTGAAGAACACGCTCGTCGCGAAGATGTTGTCGGTCATCGGTTCCGCATCCTGACTTCCGCTTGCTGTCTGCTGCTTCCGGTAACATCACCGCGGCCACCGGTCGGCCGTCCCGCCGGTCCGCGCTCAGCGGCGCGTGTCGTACGGTCGCCCACCGCGCTCCCTCCCCCTGCGCAGCTCGGTGCGCAGCAGCCGCCCGACCGGCTCGACCAGCCGCCGGGCCAGTTCGTCGAGGTCGGAGAACCCGTGGCCGCCGGTCTCGGCCGGTGGTCCGCCGGCGTTCCCGGCAGCCGCCGCGGCGGGGCGGGAGGACGAGGCGGCCGGCGGGGCGGCCTGCACCGTGGTGGTCGGCGTACGGGCCGGTACGGCGGTCAACGGCACCCCGACCAGGCCCGCCTGCTCGGCCACCCGCTGCAGCACCGCGGCCGTACCGGGCGACGACAGCGCGGGCCCGGCCGGTACGGACCGTCCGGACGGCGCCGCGCCCGCCGGGCCCGGCCGGGCCGGGGACGGGCTCACCGGGGACGACTGCGTCAACAAGCGCTGCACGGAGGACGGTTGGGCCGGGGAGAGCCGCACCGGGGACGGCAGCAGCGAGGACGGTTGCGCCGGGGACAACTGCATCGGGGACGGCTGGGGCGCCCGGGTCGTGGCCGGGAGGCGCTGGAGCGTCGGGGCGGACACGGGCGCGAGCCGGACCACGGGCGCGCGCCGGGCGGGCGCCACGGCGGCCGGGGGGACGGAGCGTTGCAGGGCCGGGCCCTGCGGGGCCTGGCTTTGCGGGGCCTGGCCCTGCGAGGTCTGGCCTTGCGGCGCCGGGTGGACCGTGCCCGAGGCGCCACCCTGCTTCTGCCGCACCACGGTTGACACCGGCCCGACCGCACCGGGCGCCGCCGCACGAACGCCGCCGGGCGCGGCAGCGCGCGGCGGGCCTGACGGACCGGCCACTACCGGGGTGGACCCGGACGGCACCGGGCCCCGCTGCGGGTGCTCCTGCCCCGCCGTCCGCTGCACGTCCCTACGCCGCCCGGTCGTACGCCGCAGCGCACCCACAGCGCCGCGCACCACGCCGGCACCGGCACCGGACGGCGCGCCCGGAACGGCAGTGCCCGAGGCGGCAGTCGGCGCCGCCGGGTTGCCCGGCGCGGACGGGCGGTCGGCCGCCGTCCGGCCGCCGCCCGGCTCCGACCCGCCACGCCTGCGCGCACGTTGCAGCACGCCCGCGAACCCGCGTGCCGCGCCCGAGCCGGAGGAGTCGCCCGGCGTCGGCGCGGCGCCCGGGGCACCGGACGCCGCCGGACCGAACCGGGTGCCCGGCGACCGGCGATTCTGCGGACCCGGGCGCGACGCAGCGGCCGACGGTGCCGCAGCCGACGGCGCAGCGGCCGGTTCGGCGGCGGTGCTCGGCTGGATCGCCCGGGGCCAGACGGCGGGCACCACGGGCGGTGCGGGCGCCGGGCGGCCGGTGCCCGCACCGGGGGCGGTCGCGATCGGCGCCGTCGCAGCGGCGAGGACGGACCTCATCGGGCGCTCGCCGATCAGCCCACGCCGGGGCCCGGTGAGCGCCACGGCCCGCTGTACGCCACGGGCTCCGGCCACCGGCCGTACCGGGACCGCCGACCGTACGGGGACCACCGGGGTCGCACCGTCGGCGGGCGTGGCGCCCGAGGACCGGGTCCCGGTCGTCGGGGCGATCGGCGTGGCACCCACCCCGCTCGTCGGGGCAGTGCGCTGCGTGCCCGTGCCCGTACCCGCGTCCGCTGACCGGACCGGGCCGCTGCCGGGACCGGTCGCGGCACGCTGGACACTCGGCCCGGCGGCGGGCGCACCCGGGCCTCCGGTCCGGACGGACCGGTCTGCCGGCCGTCCGCCTGTGGTGCCCTGCGGCCGGGCGGCAGGTGTCCCCGACGCGCTCTCGGAAAGACTGCTCGCGGTGCCCGACGCTCCGTCAGATCGCTGTACGGGCATGGCTGTCGACTCGGACGAGGGCAAGCCTGGGCGTCCGACCGCACGCTGCACGACCGGCGCTCCGTCGGTCGGGGGTGCGGTGGCCGGGGGTGCGGTGGCAGCCCGCCCGCTCTCGCCCTGCCCGCCCAACGACGCGGCCGTCGGACCGGCCGTCGGGCCAGCCGTCGAAGGGGCGGCTGCCGCCGGACCCGCGATCCGCCGGACCGGTGCCCGCCCGCCGAGCAGCGGGGCGGTGCGGCCCGGCGGCGCCGCTGTCGGCGGCAGGGCATCGAGGGGTTCGCCCAGCCCTCCGCGCGTACGGGCAGCGGTGGACGGACCGGGGTGAGCGGAGCCGGAGTGCGCAGGTCCGGAGTGCGCAGGGCCGGAGTGCGCGGGGCCGTTGCGTTCGGGGGCCTGCGACGTCGGGGTGGACCGGGAGGTCCCGGGCCCGGACGGCGTGCGCTGGACGGCTGTGCCGCCGGTCTGCCCCGGTGCGGGGCGGGACGGGGTCCGGCCGGCCGGTTCGGTGGCCGTGCCGGTGCGCCCGCTCCGGGGCTGCGGTGTACCGGCGGGGCCGGACGGCTCGACGCCGGTGGAACCAGTACCGGTGGAACCCGTACCGGTGGGCCCCGTACCAGCGGAGCCCGAACTGGCCGAACCCGTACCGGTGGGCCCGGCACCGGTGGGAACGACCGGCATGGCCGGCGTGGCCGGGAGGCCCGAACCACCGTCGGAGGACTGCGGGCCGGAGACGGCCACGGGCCCGGCGCTCGCGGGCAGCGCGGTCAGGGGCGCGCCGAGGACCGGCCGGGCGGGCGCGGCGGTACCCGGCAGGGCGGCCCGCTGGACCACCCCGTCGGTCCGCCCGCCGGGCGCGGGCGCGGTGGCGGCCCCAGGTGCCGTCACCGTCGGTGCGACGGCCGAAGGCGCAGCGGACAAAGGCGTAGCGGCGTCGACCGGTTCCGTACGGCGGCTCGGCGGACCGGCCTCGGCACCCGGCGCACCGGCCGGGGGTCCCGGGAGCACCGCCACCGGGCGGGTGGGAACGGTCCGGGGACGCCGGGCCACGGTCAGCGGTGCGCCGACGGGGCGCGGCCGCACGGGGCGCGACGGCCCCTTCGCCTCGCTCCGGCGCGGGGGTTCGGCGCTTGCCGCTGCCGCACCGGGCGCCGGCGCGGCGCCGACGGCGGGCTCGCCGCCGGCCTCCGGGGCGGGGGGCCGCTCGGCCCCGCCCGCCCGGGCCGCTCGCGGCGCCGAGCGGACAGGGAGCCGCCGCACCCGGCCGGCCCGCTGGACGGGCCTGGCCCGGCCCGGCTGCTCCGACTCCCCCGGCTCCGCCGCCGGTTCCGCCTCGCCCGGACCGGGTCCGGCGGCGAAGGGCATGGCGAGCGCGGGCCCGCCCGCGCTGTCGGCGGGCGGGGCGATCGGCCTCGCCATCGCCCGCAGGATCCCCGCCGGGGCGGAGGGCAGGACGGCGTGGCCGAGCGGCCCGCTGAGCGTGGGGTCCTGCCACGAGGCGAGCCGGGACCGGAACCTCAGGCCGTCGCTGACGCCGGGTGCCGCCGCGGCCAGGGTCGGGACCAGCGGCCGGACCGCGCGCCAGCCGCCGTCCGCCGGGGCCGGGCGCCGCGAAGCGACCCCGCCGGCCCCGGCCTCCGCGCCGACCGGAGCGGCCGAACCGGCCGTGCCGGTCCCGCCGACCGCGCCGGCGGACGACGCCTCACCCGCCGTCCGGTCGGCGGCCGTCCGACCACCGGCCGCCCGGCGGCCGATCCAGTCCCGCAGCCCCATCCGACTCACCCGCCTTCGCTGACACGGGTGTTGATCCGCGCGATCTCGCGCACCCACTGCCCGCGCTCACGGTGGGTCAGGTCGAGGATGTCCTCCCGCTGCCAGTGGAAGTGGTAGGCGATGTACGCGATCTCCTCGTACAGCCGAGCAGGCGCGTACGTCACGATTCCCCCAGGCGCCCACCGGCGAGGTCGACCTCGAAGGCGCCGTCGCAGTGCGGGCAGGTCACCGCGGCGCGCGTGTGGCCTTCGCTGTTGACGCGCTGGTAGAGGTCCTGGAGGAACGCGACGTCGGTGGCGTACATCCGCTCGACGATGCCGGCGTGCACGTCGGTGATCTCGCCCAGCCTGGTGATGACGTGGCTGAGCAGCACCACGCCCAGGTAGGCCGGGTTCTCCTTGACCCGCAGGTCGATCTGCGGCATCAGCTCGTCGCGGGCGGTGGCCAGGCGCATGGTGCCGTACCGGTGGACGGTGCCCTCGTCGTCGACGTAGCCGAGCGGAAGCTCGAACTCGAACTCGGTGTTCAGCGCCTGCCCCCGGGGCCCGGCAGGTCCCGCCGGCCCCGCGGACTGCTGCTGCGGGGCGGTGTTCTGCGGGGCCGGGGCCGGGCTCCGTTCCAGGAGTTCCTCAAGGCCGATCCGTCGCCTCACTCTACGCTGATCTCCTCGAACACGATGGTCACGGTCTCGGTCGCGGCGCTGGACTCGCCCGCGGTGAGCGTGGGGCCCTCCCAGCGGCTGGCCCAGGCGTTGGTCAGCTGGATCCGCCGCAGGGTGGCACCGGTGGTGTCCTTGACCTCGATGGTGAGGTTCTGCCGTGCGGTGTTGATCGCCCCGTTGTTGAGGGTCTCCTTGATCCAGTTGGTGAACGCGCCGCTCTTGTCGAGGCCGCGGGTGATCGTCACCTCGCCGGGCAGCCGGGCACCCGGCTGCTTGCGGACGATCAGCTTCCCCTCCTGGGTCACCTGCTTGTACTCGACGACCTCCTGGTCGACCGACAGATTGCTGATCTCCTTGACGGACTCGACGTTGTAGCCGCCGAGTTGGACGCCGAAGATGTGTGTGGAGAGCGGATCGCCTTCAGCCATGGACCGTTTTCACCTTCCGATGCGTGCCGACCGTGCCGGTCACTCGTTGACCAGGCTCGTGCTGTCGGAGAACTGGGACAGCCGGAACACCACGAACTCCGCCGGCTTGACCGGTGAGACCCCGATCTCGCAGATCACCTGTCCGAGGTCGATGGACTCCGGCGGGTTGTTGTCGCGGTCGCACTTGACGTAGAAGGCCTCGGCCGCGGTCTGGCCGAACAGCGCCCCGCGCCGCCACTCCTCGGTGAGGAAGGCGGTGATGTTCCGGCGGATGCTGGACCACAGCCGGTCGTCGTTGGGCTCGAAGACGACCCACTGGGTCCCCAGGAGGATGGACTCCTCCAGGTAGTTGAAGAGCCGCCGCACGTTGAGGTAGCGCCAGGCCGGGTCGGAGGAGAGGGTGCGCGCGCCCCAGATCCGGATGCCGCGCCCGGGGAAGGCCCGGACGCAGTTGACCCCGATCGGGTTCAGCAGGTCCTGCTCGCCCTTGCTGAGGCGGATCTCCAGGTCCACCGCGCCGCGGATGACCTCGTTGGCCGGCGCCTTGTGCACCCCGCGCTCGGCGTCGCTGCGCGCCCACACCCCGGCGACGTGCCCGCTCGGCGGGACCATCACGTTGCGGCCGCTCGCCGGGTCGAAGACCTTGATCCATGGGTAGTACAGGGCGGCGTAGCGGGAGTCGAAGCCCGCCTCCTCGTTGCGCCAGGTGCGCATCCGCTGGGCGTTCAGCCCGGGCGGCGGGTCCAGGACGGCGATCCGGTCGCCCATCTGCTCGCAGTGCGACATGACGGCGAGCTGGACGGTCCGCAGACCCTCCTCGTCGAGGTCGCCGCGCTGGTAGGCGCTCATCAGGTCGGGCACCGCGACCATGGTGATCTCGTCGATCGCCTCCAGGCCGGAGAAGCCGGTCCGGGCGGCCGAGTCGCCGACGTACTCGGCGGGGTCGAGCCGGGCGGCGGGGGCGGAGACCGGGCCGGTGGCGGGGGCGGCGGCGAGGGCGTGCGCCCGGCGCTCGGGGCGGCTCGGCGCGGTGCCGGGCTGCTCGGCGACCGCGACCAGCTTGGACTCGCGCAGCTGGGTGACGACGTACCCCTTGGTGCTCTTGCGGGTCGAGACGTCGTAGGTCTCCACCACCTCGGCACCGCGGCGGACCAGCAGGCGGAACCGGTCGTCGGGGACGTTCTCCCCCTCCGGGTCGGTGACCTCGACGGACACCTCGCCGCCCGCGCCGGGCAGGGCCGAGAAGAGGAAGCCGGCGATCGCGACGGGCGGGGCCGCCGCGGCGGCGGGGGCGCCTCCGGGGGCCTGCCGGGCCGGGTCGCCGACGCGCACCACGTAGGCGGAGCCGCCGCCGTTGGCGAAGAAGCCGTACACCGAGTGCGCCAGGTAGGTGCCCTCGGTGAAGCCGCCGAAGCGCTGGACGTACTGGTCCCAGTTGGTCACCAGGGTGGGCTCGTGGAAGGGGCCGGTCTCGGCGAAGCCGACGAACGCGGCGACGGCCGTGCCGACGCCCTCGATCGGGCGGGCACCGGACTGGACCTCCTCCACGTACACGCCCGGTGTGAGGTACGACGGCATACGCGCTCCTTCAGTGGCCAGTCAGTCGTCCCCGAGTCTGCTGCCCGGGCCCGGGTCGAGGACATGTCCCGAGGTCCCGGACCGGGGGCAAGAACGACTGCCCCGGCGGGCAGCGCAGTCTGTACTCACGGGTAACCGGAACGGGCCGGACGCACCGGACAAGCCGGACGTACGGAACGGGCCGGACGCACCGGGCAAGCCGGATGTACGGAACAAGCCGGACCCGCCGCTCCCCCCGACCCGCCGCGCCCCGCCGGTCAGCCGCGCCCGCCGTCCCCGAGCACCCCCAGCCACGGCCCGAACTCGCCCTCCAGCACCAGCCGGCCGAGCTTGCGGTACTCGGCGACCACCGCCGAGACCAGTTGCGCCATCCCCAGCGGAGCGCCCGCCCCGGCGGCCAGGTAGGCCGCGGAGACCGCGCAGGCCCGGATGGAGCCGCCGGTGAGTTCGAAGCGCCCGGCGCAGAAGTCCAGGTCGAGGTCGTCGCCCCGGGGCAGCCTCGGCCCCAGGCAGCGGTCCCACAGCACCCGCCGCTGCGCCGCGTCGGGGAGCGGGAACTCCGCGATGACGTCCAGCCGCCGGGTGAAGGCCTCGTCGAGGTTGGCGCGCAGATTGGTCGTCAGCAGCGCGATGCCCTCGAACGACTCCATGCGCTGGAGCAGGTAGGCCGTCTCCACGTTGGCGTGCCGGTCGTGGGCGTCCTTGACCTGCGCGCGCTTGCCGAACAGCGCGTCCGCCTCGTCGAACAGCAGGACGCCGTTGACCTGCGCGGCCTCGGTGAAGATGCGCTCCAGGTTCTTCTCGGTCTCGCCGATGTACTTGTCGACCACCGTGGACAGGTCGACGACGTACAGCTCCATGCCGAGTTCGGCGGCGACCACCTCGGCCGACATCGTCTTCCCGGTGCCGGACTCCCCCGCGAACAGGGCGATCACCCCGTTGCCCCGGCCGCCGCCCGGCCGCATCCGCCAGTTGCCGAGCACCTGGTCGCGGTGCCGGGCCCGCAGCACCAGCTCGCGCAGCCGGGCCGCGGTGGGCCCGGGCAGCACCAGGTCGTCCCAGCCGACCGCGGGCTCGATCCGGCGGGCCAGCCGGGCCAGGCCCGCGGCGTTCTGCGCCCGCACGGCGGCCCGCACGTCCTCGGCCCGCACCGGACGCCGCTCGACGGCCGCCGCCCTGGCGGCCACGGCGGCGGCCCGCTCCAGCTTCTCCTGGTCGACCCGGTAGGCGGCGACCGCCTCGATCAGCTCCTCGGCCGGGTCCCCGGCCTGCTCCTCGCCCGGTGTCCCGGCCGCGGCCAGCGCGCGGGCCCACCGCTCGGCCCGCCCGCGCGCGTCCGGCGGCGGGACGGTGACGGCCAGCGGGCTCTCCCGCGCCCAGGCCGGGTCCCACACCTGGGGGCCGTACACGACCAGCGGGACGCCGGCGAGCTGTTCGCACAGGTCGCGCAGCAGGGCGGCGCGTTCCGGGCGTTCGGGTTCGAGGCGGTCCAGCGCGCCCAGCACCACACCGCCGCCGCCCAGCCGCGCCTCCCGGGCGAGCACCCGTACGATGCCCGCCGACGGCCGGGCGGCGAGCGCGGCGGCGTCGACCACCAGGGGCGGCCGGTTGTCGGCCGCGAGGGCGGCCACCGCCTGCGGGCCGGCGTGCCCGCCCCGGTCCAGCAGGTACACCAGGCCGCCGTCCGCCGCCGCCGCGCGCACCCGGTCGACGGGCTCCGCGTCGGTGCCCAGGGGACTGGAGGGACCGGAGGGACCGGGAACCGCCCGGCGGGCCAGCCCGGCGAGCGCGCCGTCCGGCTCGTCGTCGCCGAGCAGGTGGGCGGCCACCCGGTCCGGCACGCGCAGGGTGCGGGAGAGCAGCGGACGCTCCGGCTCGGCGACCTCCAGGAGGCCGCCGGCGACCAGCGGGGCCCGGGTGGAGAACCGGAACCGGCCGGCCCCCGCCCCCGGCAGCCCGCACAGGTCGAGGGCCAGGCCGACGGTCGCCCGGCGCCGGGTCAGATCGTCGTTGAGGTAGCCGTAGAGCTGCTCGAAGCGGGTGTCCAGGTCGGGGGCGAGCGCCACCAGCAGGAGTTCCAGGTCCACCGGGAGCAGCCCGAAGGCCTCGACGAGCCGCGCGAGCCGCGAGCCGGGCGGCGGCGCGGGCAGCGCCTCGGGGGGCCCGTCCGCGCGGAAGGCCGTGGCGGCGGACGCCAGGATCCGCTCCGCGCCCTCCGGGGCGAGGTACTGGCCCCGGTAGGGGTCGTCCGGGTCCGGGTCGTCGGCCCGGCGCTCGCGCACCGCGGTCCTGACCCGCTGCTCGACCCGCCGGAGCAGGTCCCGGAGGTGGTCGGGGTCGGCCTGCGCCCCCGCGGCAGCAGGCACGACGACGGGTGCCGCGACCGCTGCCGGGGCCTCGGCCGTCCTGAGGTCGGGGCTCATCGCGTCCTGCCCCGTGCCCGGCGGCCGGGCGGCAGCCCGCGGTCCCGGGGCGCGGCGAAGCCGTCCGCGTTCGGTCCGGGCTCCGTGCCGTCGTGGTAGCGCAGTCTGCGGCCCGGGTCGTCGGCGGGCGCGGTCTCCTCCCGGGTGCTGTCCCGGACGTGCGCGACCAGGCCTTCGGTGACCGGCGGCCCGGCCGGGCTGAGCCCGCCGGGCAGCGGGGCGAGCGCCCTGAGATCGATCGAGGGCCGCAGTTCCCCGCCGAGCGAGGACCAGACGTCGGACACCGCGGGCAGGCCGGTGTCGCGGCCCGTGATGTCGAGCTCGACGGTCGCCCCGAGCCCGGCGAGGGTGCCGGTGAGCAGCCGGGCGGGCAGCGCGTCCACGGCGGTCAGGCACTGCAGCACCTCGGCCAGCAGCCGGTGCTCGTCCTGCGGCCGGTTGGTCCAGACGGTGACCAGGTAGGCCAGCTCGAACCAGCGGGGTGCGGCCCGGTGGCCGACCACCACGCCGTCCGCGTCGTGCTCCGCGACGGCGCCGGCCTGCCGGCGGCCCGTCTCCTCGCGGATCCCGTACAGGAAGACGCTGACCGTCGGCGCGGTGCGCCGGGCGGCGAAGTCCCGGGTGGGCGCGTCGAAGACCACCTCGACGCCGCGCTCGGGCAGTCCGGCCTCGGCGAGCAGCAGCCGCAGCGCCTCGTCGACCTCGTGGATCACCGGCGCTCCACCTCCCCGGGCGGGCCGATGCTGCCCTCGACCACCAGGAAGGGGGTGGTCACCGGGGAGAAGCCGGGGCCGTCGGCGGTGATGGTCCGCGGGCCGGTCTGGTCCTTGGGGAGGATCAGCAGCTGGCCGGCGAAGGTCCCGTCGGCGCGCGGGTAGGTGGGCGCCGCCGCGGCGGTGATGCCGGGCTGCCAGGTGAACCGGACCGGCACGCCGGGCGGGAAGTCCACGCCCCGGACGGAGGTCACGAAGCCGGGCTTGCCGATCGGCGGCACCGCGACGATGCGGGGCTGCACGACGCGCAGCGGGGTGCTCGCCCGGTGCGGGCCCGGGTCGGCGTCGGTGCCGGTGGTGGTCAGTTCGGTGGTGACGGTGGTCTCCAGCGGCGCGAGCGGTGCCAGCACCACCCGGATCACCTGGCTGCGGCCCGGGGCCAGGTCGGCGAGCGCGCAGCTGCCGGCCCGGCAGCCCGGGGGCAGGGCCGCGGTGGGCACGCCCGGGGGCAGGCCGAGGGAGATGCGCAGCCCGGTCGCGAGGGCCTGTCCGCCGTTGCGCACCGTGTAGCTGACGGTCACCCGGCCGCCGACGTAGCCGGGGTCGGGCTGGGCGTCGACCGCCACCGTGGGGCCCGCCTGCGGCGGGGGTGCCGGGGCCGGTCCGGGTGCGGGCGGCGGTGCGGGGGCCGGGGTGGCGGGCGGGCTGGTGGACGGCGTCGGGGTCGGGCTCGGGGTCGGGGTGGCGGTCGGCGACGGCGTGGCGGTCGGTGTCGGGGTGGGCGTCGGCGGGGGGGTCGGCGGGTCCAGCACCGGCAGGAACGTCCAGGCGTCGTCGTCCCCGGGGTTGGGGTCGACGACCGTCCCGTAGACGCTCCAGCCGAACTGCTGGGTGCCGGGCCGGGCGCCGATCAGCCGGGCGGTCACCCGGACCACCGTCCCGGGGGCGAGGGTGCCCAGCTCGCAGCGCAGCGCCCCGGCGTCGCACGTCCCGACGGGGGTGGTCAGCCCGCCGAGCCGGGCGCCGGTCGGCACGGAGGCCGTGAGGACGGTGCCGGGCGAGGGCGCGGGGCCCTTGTTGGTGACGGTGAGCGTCACGTCGGTGCCGCCGTCCACGGGGACGGCGGGTGTCCGGGGCGGTGCGCTCAGCGCCAGGTCGACGGACTGCTGGACGGCCGGTTCCTTCTGGCGTCCCGGCATCCGCCGGTCGAGCGGGGTGAGCGTGCGCGCCGCGAAGTCGTAGACGGCCAGGCCCTCCGGGGAGTTGGGCGGCAGGGCCCGGCGGGAGGTGAGCACCAGCTGCGCGCCGTTCGCCGTCCAGGCGACGTCGCGGGGCTGGAACGGCCCGGCCTCGGAGGTGTCGGGCAGCGGCCGGGTGCAGGCGCCCTTGTCCCGGTCGAGGCCGGCGGGCAGGACCACCGTGCAGCCCTCGCCGGTCGGCGAGGTGACCAGCACGCCGTCCTGCCGGTTGTTCCCGCCGTCACCGGCCTTGCGGTTGAAGGCGATCCGGCGGCCGTCGGGCGAGAACACCGGGCTGTCGTCGATGACGTTGCAGCTGCCCGGGCAGACCGTCCGGCTCAGGTCGCTCTGCCGGGCGAGGTCGTCGGCGGGCACCGTCCAGACGTGCAGGTTCCCCGCGTTGCCGTTGACCACCTCGGTGCGGGAGAAGGCGATCAGCTTTCCGTCGGGGGACCAGAACGGTTCGCCGTCGGAGGCGCCCTCCCGGCCGGCCGGCGGGGTGACGGTGCCGAGGATCGCGCCCGTGGCCACGTCGGCGACCAGGATCCGCCCCGGCCGCGCGGGCTGCCCGGCGCCGCCCGGGGAGCTGCGGCTGAACACGATCCGCTTCCCGTCCGGCGAGAAGGAGGGGTCGGTGTCCCGGTCGAGCGGGCCGCGTCCGGCCAGGTTCATCGGGTGCGGGTCGGCGCCGTCGGCGTCGGTCAGCCAGATCCGCTGGATCCGTCCGGCCGGCGAGTCCTCGTAGCGGGTGACCACGATCCCCCGGCCGTCGGGCGTGTAGGCCTGCCGCTCGAACCACGGGTCGTAGCCGGTGCGGGGGTGGAAGAGCGGGTCGGCCGCCGGGTCGGGGTCGGTGTTGGTGTCGGCGGCCGGGTCCTCGGTGAGCACGCTGACGCCCAGGTCGCGCGGGTCGGCGCCGTCCGGGCGGACGTCCTGCAGGTCGGCGACGTTCGCGGCGGAGGCGCTGGTCTGCTCGACCACCGGGCCGCCCTCGGACTGGCTGCCGAGCCAGGCCGGTGTCGAGATCAACCGGTTGGTGCTGTACAGGAGTTGGGGGTCGGTGCAGGAGCAGGTCGGCGCCCGGTACAGGTTGACGATCGGCGGCTGCGGCGGTTCCGGCCGCTGGATCGGGGCCGCCGGGTTGAGCCGGTCGGGGCTGAGGAAGAGCACCCCCGTCCCGTCGGCCAACCAGGCGGCGGAGCCGGTCTGCCAGGTGGAGCCGGTGCCGGGGAAGAAGGCCTTGTCGCCGCCGGTGGGCGAGGTGAGCATCAGGGTCCGGCCCTGGTCGCCGCCCTTGTCCCAGGTGTAGACGATCTGGTTGCGGTGCTCGTCGTCGTTCAGCGGGTTCCAGACCGGGTCGACGGCGTTCCCGGTGGTCACGCCGGTGACCTTGGTGGGCGCGCCGCCGCCGAACGGCCGCAGGTAGATCTGCCGGTGCGCCGGTTCGCCGTCACAGGAGTACGCGATCCACTTGCCGTCGGGCGACACCGTGGGGTGGGTCTCGTCGGCCGCGCCGTCGGTGATCCGGCGCAGTCCGCCGCCGTCCCGGCCGACGGCCCACAGGACGTGCCGGGTGCTGCCGTCGTCGCGGGGCTCCAGCGCCTCGAACACCACGCCCTTGCCGTCCGGGGCCAGCGCCGGGTGCGCGGTGTCCATGCCGGTGGTGAGCCGGTGCACCGCGCCGGCCGCGTCCCGCAGGTACACCTGGGGCAGCGGGCCGTCCCGCAGGCTGGTGAAGACCAGTTCGGCGCCGCGGGCCGAGGGCTCCTGGTCGAAGTGGACCGGGCCGGGCCCGGACAGCGGGGTGCTGGACGCCGCGCCGGTGACCCGGCCGAGGCCGCGGTGGTCGGTGCCGGCGAACACGATCCGCCCGGCCGCCGGGTCGGCGGTGGCGGCCGGGGCCGCGGGCGTGCCCTGCCCGCCGGGGGCGGAGGCGCCCAGGCTCACCAGGGCCGTCGCGAGCGCGACCAGGACGGTGACGGCGGCACGGGCCGGACGCCGGATGGAACGGGGAGTGCCGGTGGCGCCGGTCACGCTCGACCTCACAGGGTGGCAGGGGCGGTCTCCCCCGCAGTCTCCTCGGCCCGGGCGCACGACGGCAGAGCCCGGACACCCGAGCCGGGGGTAAGACGTGGTGTCCCCAAAGGGCAGGCTGCAATGAGCGATCGACTCCGCCGACTTCTCGCGCACGCCCACGCCGCCCGGCGGGTCCGGCCGGGCGGCGTGGGCGGGTGGGGCTTCAGGCCACCGGCCGGCGGTCGCGGTCTCGGTCGGGGGTCGCGGTGGAGATGCTGTCCGGGCGGCGGGGCATCCGCAGGACGGCGACCGCGCCGAGGCCGACAACGGTGATGGCGAGGAGTAGGAGGAGAGGGACGACGAGGCCGATCAGGAGTCGCACGGGGCCTCGGTCGCGCCGTAGTGACGGAGGATCGCGAGGAGGTTGAGGACGGTGCTGGCCGGAGCGACGCCGAAGCGGACCGAGACGCGGCCGTCGACCACGTGGTCCGTGGCCAGACCGGGCCAGATGAGGCCGAACTTGCGTCCGCGCTCGTGGAGTTCGTCGAGCAGGGAGGCGACCTCCGGCTCGGTGTAGGTATGCATGATCGCGTCGGCCGGCCCGGTCGGCCGACGGTGGTCGGCGGTCACGCGGCGGAGTCCAGCTCGAACCAGCAGGACTTCCCCGACTTCCGGGGCTCCGTGCCGAACCGGTCGGTGAGGGAGCGCACGAGGCGCAGGCCCCGGCCGGAGACCTCCAGGAGGTCGGAACCATCGCGCTGGATCGGGACGATGGGGCTCTCGTCGCTGACGGAGACCCGGAGCACGTGGTCGATCAGCGCGATGACGACGATCGGCGCCATGCTGCCGCCATGGCGCCAGGCATTGACGAACAGTTCGAGGAGCGCGACCTCGGCATCGGCGACCAGTTCGGGCTTCCACCCGGCGCGCGCCGTGGCCTCACGCAACTCCTCACGCGCGGCCGACCAGTCAGGGGGGAATTCGAGGGAGAACACGAAGAGACCTCCGTGGGGCGAAGTGGATCATTCATCGCCGCTCCGGCGAACGCACAGAAGGGAACGGCAAGGCCGCAGATCGACGCCTACTCGATGCATCCGACCCGCTACACTCAGCATGCATGTCATGCTTCGCCTAGCGCAACTCACTCATGGAAAAACGCATATATGCAACTCGAACCTGACTTCGACCTCCGTTTACCACCAGCAGCCGGTAGCGACAGCACTCCCCGCCCAGGCAGACTGGCGAACTGCCAGTACTGGAGGGAAAACACATGGTCGTGTCAACCGTTCGCCGACGGCGGCTCGGAGGCGTACTGCGGAAGCTCCGTGAGGAGCAGAGGCTCACTGCAGAGGTGGCGGCGGAGGCGACCGGGATGAGCCAGGCCAAGCTCACCCGAATCGAGACCGCCCATACAGCAGCCAAGGTCGAGGACGTCAACAAGCTCCTCGATTTCTACGGGTGCGACAACGAGGAATACCGCGCCGGGCTGATCGCCATCGCAAAGGAGGGGAGCAAGCGCGGCTGGTGGCTGAGCTACCGCGATGTCATCAACTCCACCACGATCGACTTGATCCTGCTCGAAGCCGAAGCCACCACGTACAAGACGTACGAGTCAGCGTTCATCCCAGGCCTCTTCCAGACTGCCGAATACGCCCGGCTGGCCATCGACCGCCTCCGAACGATGAAGGGCGGCACGGTTGACGACCTCGTCCAGGTCCGCATGGCGCGGCAGTCCATCCTCACGCGCCCGAACCCGGTTCAGGTCTGGGCGGTCATCCATGAAGCCGCGCTTCGCGCGCTCGCGAACCGCCCCGACGTCATGGGTCCGCAACTCGACAAGCTGCTCACTCTCGGCCGATTGGCAAATGTCAACATCCAGGTGATGCCCATGGGTGCGGCGTTCCACCCGGGCATGAACGGCGCATTCGCCCTGCTTGGCTTCCCTCAGCGAAAAGACCTTGACGTCGTGTTTGCCGAAGCTCTGCTCGCCGGGTGTTGGGTCGAGGATCCGGCTGACGTCGAGTTGTACCGAGCAAAGTTCCAGGAGATCACGGCTGAAGCCCTACCGGTCGATGCCTCGATCGAGTTCATCACCACACAGAGAGGAAGGATCAGTTGACCCAGCTGACTTTCAAGAAGTCCAGCTACAGCAACGGAGACTTCAACTGCGTCGAGGTTGCCATCCCCGGCGGGCCGATCTCCTACATCCGCGACTCGAAGGACCCTTCCGGCCCGGCCCTGGCCTTCGACCGCGCGGCCCATGGTGCCTTCATCACCGCCGTCGCCACCGGCGAGTTCGACTTCGGGCTCCTCTGAACGCTCCCCCGCCCCACGCGGTGCCTCGCCCGGCCCGGGCGAGGCACCGCGTCCTTCAGATCAACCCCCGCCGCATCGCGTACCCCACCGCGTGCGCCCGGTTGCGCAGGCCCAGCCGCGTGATGATCTCGTGCAGCACGTTCTTGACGGTGCGTTCGGAGTAGGAGGTCTTGGTGGCGATCTCACTCGTGTCGTAGCCCTCGGCGACCAGCCGCAGCATCTCCGCCTCCCGGGCCGTCAGGGTCGACAGGGTCAGGCCCCGCCCGTCGAGCATGGTGCGCTGGAGCATCCCGATCCGGTCGAGCAGTTCGCCGAGCAGGTCCCCCGGCATCACACCCTCGCCGTTGGCCAGGGCGGTGATCAGGTGCACCAGCCGGTCCTGGTCGGCTTCCGAGCGGCGCAGCACGGCGGCGACCCCGCACTCGACGATGGTCTGCAGCCCGCCGGCCTCGAAGTGGCCCACCACCAGGCCTATCGCGCCCGAGGTGGCCAGCCGGAGCCGGCGCAGGTGCTCGGCCACCGTCTCGGTCATGGCGTCGACCACCAGCAGCGAGACCTCGGCCCGAGCGGCCTCGCCCTCGCCCAGCAGCTCCACCTCGGGCCGCTGGCGCAGCTGCTGGACCACGCCGGTCTGCAGGATGAGGTCCTCCGCGTACACGGCCACCCGCACCTGCTCCGGCTTGCCGAGCCCGTGGGCGGGGACGCCCGGCCGGGCCGGGCGGATGCCGCCGGTGCCCGGCCGGAGGCCGCCGGCCGGCTGGGCGGTGCCGGACAGCCGGGAGCTGCCGGGCTGCGGCGGCACCTGGGCCCGCCGGGTGGTGACGGCTTCCTCACGGCAGGCGCGGGACGTATCGGTCGATGTCATCGTCTACTCCATTCTTCAGGGGACCGGTGAGGGTGGCGGCCGGTTGCCGCGGGGCGGCGCCGGCCGTGGTCCGGGTTCTCGGGTCAAGGGGCGGGGGCGGGGGCGGGGGCGGGGGCGCGCGGCGGGCCGGAACGGCGCCGGGCAGGGCCGGTCCGTCCTCCCGGGCAAGGGCCGTGCCCGCGGCTTGCCCGTACGGGCCTCTCCAGCGGCCGCCCGTCCGCCGTACCGTCACACCATGACCACATCCGCCGAACTCGGCCTGCCCGCACTGACGGTGGCGCCCGGTGGCGTGGCCACCACGACTCTGACGGTCCGCAACGACCTCGACATCGTCGAGGCGTACTCGCTTGAGGTGGTCGGCGACTGCGCCGCCTGGACGAAGGTCGAACCGGCCCGGATCTCGCTCTTCCCGGGCACGTCCGAGACGGTGACGGTGCGCCTCGCCCCGCCGCGATCGCCCGCCGCGCGGGCCGGCGAGTTCCCGCTCGGCATCCGGGTGCTGCCGGTCGAACGCCCGGAGCTGGTGACGGTCCCGGAGGCGACCGTCACCGTGACGCCGTTCCAGGAGTTGCAGGCCGCGCTCGCGCCGCGCCGCCGTCGCGGCTGGCTGCGCGGACGCTACCGGGCCTCGGTGCGCAACCTCGGGAACGCGCCCGCCACGGTGGGCCTCACCCCCGGGCAGGCCGGCGAGGACCTGCGGTTCCGGATCACCCCGGAGCGGCTGCGCCTCGAACCCGGCGAGTCCGGCGAGATGCGGCTCCAGGCCCGCGCCCGCAAGCTGATCTGGTTCGGCAAGCAGGCCTCCTGGCCGTTCGAGGCCACGGTGGCCCCGGCGCAGGCCGCGGGCGGCAGTGGTCCGGCCGGCGGCGCGGACGGCAAGGGTTCCCAGGGGAAGGGCGCGGACGGCAAGGGGACGGACGGCACGGCCGGAGCCGCCCCGGACGACGCTCTGACGACAGTTCAGAAGCCGCTCCTCGACGGTGAGTTCATTCAACTTCCGATCCTTCCCAAATGGCTGCTCGCCATCCTGGCCGCACTGCTCGCACTGTTGCTCGCATGGTTCCTCCTGGTCCGTCCGGCGGTGCGCAGCTCCGCGAAGCAGGCCGCCGAGAAGGCCGTCGCCCAGCAGATCGCCTCCCCGCCCCCGGCCGCCGCGACCCCCGAGGGCGGCGCCCCGACGCCGTCCTCCGGCGGGACCCCCGGCGGCCAGACCAAGCCGGGCACCGGCCAGCCGACCGCCGGCGGTCGCGGCACCGGCCCGGGCGGCCTGGCGGTGCCGGGCACGGGAGGACAGAGCTCCGCCACGATCGACGTGCAGACCGCGGGCGCCTCCGCCGCCGTGGGCAGCTACCAGGTGCCGCACGGCAAGGTCTTCGACATCACGGACATCGTGGCCGCCAACTTCCAGGGCGACCAGGGGCTACTGACCATCACGGCCGGGGACCGGATCATCACGACCATCGCCCTGGAGACCTTCCGCAACCAGGACTACCACTGGGTGACCCCCATTCAGGTCCCGCAGGACCAGGCGGTCACGGCGAGCGTGACCTGTGAGACGCCGGGCACCCCGGCCTCGGGCAAGCAGGCGGCCACCTGCCACGAACTCCTCAACATCAGCGGGACGCTGAGCGACATCCGGCAGGGGAACTGAATCGGCGTACACGACGGCCTTCCCTCTTCGGGCAACCGGACGGAAGCCGTACCGGATGCCACAACGATGGAGACGGGCCCCTTCCGACCAGCCCGTCTCCATGATTTCCCCCTCCCGTATCTCCTCCCGCGCCCCGTGGCCATGTCAACTCACGACAGACACCCTGGCCCTTTCGAGTGTCAGGCGCCAAACCCGCAGGCACCGCGCCGACCCGGCCGACCTGCCCTGAAAGGGCAAGTGATCGGGTACCCGAGGGGCAGCCGGTCCGGCCCGTCGGACGGACAATTCTGCCCTCCGCGCCCTGCTGACGCACCGTCGGTCCGGTGGAGGTGTTGTGCCCTCCCCGGGCGGGGCGTCCCGTAGCGTGCGCCTCCCACCGCGGGGACCCGCAGCACTGCCAAGGGGAGGGCTCCATGAACCGGCTTGCGCCGAAGGCCCGTTGGCCGGACGGCGACGACGCGTACATGGGGACCGATGCGGGCCTGGTCCACCCGGACACGGCGGACCAGCCGCCGACGCCGGCCTGCGGATCATCGGCCTCTGACCCCGCCCCGCCCTGCCACGGCCCACCACGGCCCCGGCGCGCGCCCCTCCGTAGGGTGCGCGCCGGGGCCGTGGCGTGTGGGCACCGGCGCCGGGCCCGCGCATTTTGGACTAGACCAATGCCGATTCGGTCAACTCCTCCACGCCTCCTCCACACCCCCTCCCCCCTGCCCGTAGCGTGACCACGCCCTCACCCAACGCGCACACCATCCCCGGGGAGAGACCGATGAACCCGCTTGCGTACAAGGCCCGTCGGACCGTCGCCTGCGCACTGGCCGGCGTCCTGCTCGGCGCCGTTCCCGCGACTGCCGCCACCGCTGCCTCTGCCACCGCCGCCGCCTCCGCCACCACCGACAGCGCGGACACCGCCATCGGCTGGCGGGCGTCCGGCATCGCCGTCAGCGCCGACGGCAACCGCGCCTACGTCGTCGCCGAGGACCACCTCGGCAACAGCTACCCCACCGTCCTGCGCGTCCTCGACACCCGCACCCGCACGGTCCTCGCGCAGACCCCGCTCAGCCAGGACGGCAGCGCCGGCCGACCCGTGCTCAGCCCCGACGGCAACCGGCTCTACGTCCTGGCCGCCGACCACCTGCTGATCGTCGACCTCGCCACCTACACCGTGCTGTCCCGCACCCCCGTCGACGGCCCGCGCTCGATCGCCGTCAGCGCCGACGGCTCCCGGGTGTTCGTCACCCAGCAGGGCACGACCGGCCCCGGCCGACTGCTGGTCTTCGACACCTTCAGCCGCTCCTTCACCGCCGCCACCCCGCTCGGCGACCCCGAGGTCGACGGGATCGCCCTCCACAACGGCGGCGCCGACGCCTACGTCGGCACCGGCGCGGGCGTCGTCCACCTCGACCTGACCGCCCCCGTCCCGACCGTCACCCGGACCGTCCGGCCGCTCGCCGCCGCGACCGAGGTCACCGCCTCCCCCGAGGGCACCCGCCTCTACGCCCTCGGCAGCCGGGTCGCCCAGGGCTCCGGCTACGAGCTCGACCCCTTCACCGACACCTCCCGCACCGCCTTCACCCTCGGCGGCCCGGCCACCTCCGCCGACACCCACCTGGTGTCGGTCTCCCCGGACGGCAGCCGCCTGTTCGTCCTCAAGGACGGCTGGAAGCCCTCGGCCACCGTCCTGAGCTACGACACCGCCACCAACACCGCCCTCCCCGCCGCCGACCTCACCGGCTTCGGCCTCGACGGCATCGGCGCCACCGCCCTCGGCCCCGACGGGCACACCCTCTACCTGGCCGGCCCGCGCGGCGAGACCAGCTACCTGAAGGCCGTCACCTTCTGACGCGCCGACACGTCCGGCACCGGGTGTGCGGGCCCCGCGCCCGCACACCCGGCAGGCCGGGCGACTGGGTGGCCGGGCGACCGGGCGGGTCGCTCAGCCGCCGAGCGGCTCGGCCACCGGCCGCCGGGGGGTCGTAGGCGGCCCAGCCCGGGTCCCCGGTCCCCGCGAACGCCGCCCGTCACCGGGCCCGGACTGCCTCCGGAATAATGATCTTGTCGTGGCAGCCGGTGCCGAACGGGAGGCGGGGGCGTGCGGATCGGGGTTCTGGGACCGCTCAGGGTCGTCAAGGGGGACGCCCAGGGGGACGTCCCCGGGGTCGTCGAAAGGGACGTCCAAGGGCAGGACGGGCAGGACGGGCGGGCCGTCGAGGTCGGCGGGGCGCGGCTGCGGCTGCTGCTGGCCCGGCTGGCCCTCGACCCCGGGCGGGTGGTCACCCGCGAACGCCTGGTGGACGACCTCTGGGGGGACACCCCGCCGGAGGAGCCGGTCGGCGCCGTGCAGTCCCTGGTCTCCCGGCTGCGGCGGGCGCTGGGGCCCGACCGGGCCGCGATCGGTTCACACCCGGCCGGGTACCTGCTCGACCTGCCCCGGGCGGCCGTGGACGCCTGGGACTTCGAGCAGCGGGTGGCGGCGGGACGCAGGGCCCTGGCGGCCGGCGAGCCCGCCGAGGCGCTCACGCTGCTGGGCGGGGCGCTGGACCTGTGGCGCGGGGCGCCGTTCGCGGACGCCGGGGGCGCCGCGTTCGCTGCGGCGCCGGCCGCCCGGCTGACCGAGCTGCGGCTGTCGGCGGTCGAGGACCGGGCCGACGCCGCCCTCGCGCTCGGCACGGCCGGCCCGCTCTCCGGCGCGGTCGCCGAACTCACCGGGCTGTGCGCCGCCGATCCGCTGCGCGAGCGGGCCGCGGCCCGGCTGGTGCGCGCGCTCCACGCGGACGGGCAGCCGGCGGCGGCCCTCAGGGCGTTCGAGCGGACCCGGCGGGCACTGGCCGAGGAACTGGGCGCCGACCCGTCCGCCGAACTGCGGGAGGCCCACCTGCGGGTGCTGTCCGGCGGCCCGCCGCCGACCCGGGGACCGGCCCCGGCACCCTCCGGACGCCCGGCCGGGCGCGCCGCGCCGCCCGCCTCGCTGCCGGCCTCGCTGACCGCGCTGGTGGGCCGCGACGACGCGCTCGCTGCCGTCGGCGAACGGCTCGGCCGGGCGCGGCTGGTGACGCTGACCGGGCCGGGCGGCGTCGGCAAGACCAGGCTGGCACTCGCGGTCGCGGCCGCCGCACCGGCCGGCACCGACATACGGCTGGCCGAACTGGCGGGCGCCGCCACCCCCGAGGACGTCGTCCGGGCCGTCCTGACGGCGCTCTGCCGACCGGAGGACGCCGCGCCGCCGGCGGGCGGCCTGCCCACCGGCGACGGGGGCCGCGAGCCGGTGGAGCGCGTCCTGCGGGCGCTGGAAGGGCGCGAGGTCCTGCTCGTCCTCGACAACTGCGAGCACTTGGTCGACGCCGCGGCCGGGCTGGCCCACCGGCTGCTGGCCGCCGCCCCCGGCCTCACCGTGCTGGCCACCAGCCGCGAACCGCTCGGCCTGACGGGCGAGGTCCTCTGGCCGGTGCCCCCGCTCGCCGTCCCCGCGGCCGGGGCCACCGCCGAAGAGGCGCTCGCGCACCCGGCCGTCGCCCTGTTCGTCGAGCGGGCCGCCGCGGCGGCACCGGGCTTCGCCCTCGACCGGGACACCGTCGGGCCCGTCGTCCGGATCTGCCGGGAACTGGACGGCCTCCCGCTCGCCCTCGAACTGGCGGCGGCCCGGCTGCGCTCGCTGGGCCCCGGACAGCTCGCGGCACGGCTGCACGACCGGCTCCGGCTGCTGGACCGGGGCCCGCGCACCGCGCCCGGCCGGCACCGCACGCTGCGCGCCGTCATCGACTGGAGCTGGGACCTGCTCGACGAGGCGGAACGCGTCCTGCTGCGACGGCTGTCGGTGTTCGCCGGCGGGGCGCTCCTGTCCGACCTGCACCCGGTCTGCGCCGCCCATTGGCCGGTCGCGCCGGACGGGGACGGCGGGAATGGTGCGGCGGCCGGGCCGGACCTGACGGCCGTGGAGGACCTGCTGGCGTCCCTGGTCGAGAAGTCCCTGGTGGTGGCCGCCGGCCGGGAGACCGGGGCCGTGCGGTACCGGCTGCTGGAGACGATCCGCGAGTACGCCGCCGGGCGACTGGCCGCCGCCGGGGAGGCCGACCGAGCCGGCGCCGCGCACCTGTCGCACTACCTCGGCCTCGCCGAGGCCGCCGAACCCCGGCTGCGCACGGACGCCCAGGTGCGCCTGCTGGCCCGACTGGACGCCGAGCAGGGCAACCTGGACGCGGCGCTGCGCCGGGCGGTCGCCGCCGGGCCGCCGGAGCACGCGGTGCGGCTGGCGGCCGCCCGGGCCTGGCCGTGGCTGATGCGCGGCCGGGGGCAGGAGGCCGGCGAGTGGGCGTCGGCCGTCCTCGTCGCGCACGGGCCCATCCCGCCGTCCGGATCGCAGCAGGCGCCCGACGAGGCATCCGAGCAGGCGCACGCGCTGTGTGTGATCCTCGCCCAGCTCACCGCACCGCTGAGCGGCGCGGGCGAGGCAGCCAACACGGGCGAGGACGCGGCGGCGGGCCAGGCGGCGGGGGCAGGCCAGGCGGCGCGGGCGGTCCCGCCCGAGGCGATGGGGCGGGCACTGGTCACGGCGCAGCGGGCCGACCACCCGGTCGCGTTGGGCGCCGCGCTGCTGATGGCTCTCGGCGGGCCGCCGGAGGCCTTGGGCGCGACGGCGGAACGGTTCTGTGAGCACCCGGACGCCTGGGTGCGGGCCGCCGCCCGGCTGGCGCTCGGCCGCGTCGAGCTGGGCGCCGGCCGGATCGGGCCCGCCGAGCACGCCCTGCGCACGGCGGTGGACGGGTTCCGGGCGCTCGGCGACCGCTGGGGCCTGGCGATGGCGCTGGTCACCCTGGCCACGCTGCTGTCCGTCACCGGCGCGGCCGACGAGGCGCTGGCGGTACTGGCCCAGGCCGACGAGTGCGGTGCCGGGACGGGCGGTAGCGGCGGCGGCGGCAACGACGCGCCCCTGCCGCTGCTGCTGTCCGGTCGGCTGCGGGCGCGGAACGGCGAGCCGGCCGCAGCCCGGTCCGACCTGGAGCGCGCACTGGCCGCCGCCGAACGGGCCCGGGACCCGCACCTGCGGGCCGCGGCCCGCTACGCGCTCGCCGAACTCCTCCGGCGCACCGGCGACTTGGCGGCGGCGCTGCGCGACCAGCAGGAGACCGTCCGGCAGCTGGAGCGCCTCCCGGCGGACGGCGCCACGGCCGCCACCCGGCTGCACCTGCTCGCCCTGCTGCACACCGGCCTGGGCCGCGTCGAGCAGCGCCTCGGCGCCCCCGACCGGGCCGGCCGGCTGCACCGCCGGGCACTGGAACTGGCCGAGGGCAGCGGCGACCGGCCGGTGCGGGCGGACGTGCTGGAGGGCTACGCCGAGTACTGCCTGGCCCAGGGCGATCCGGCCCGCGGCGCGGCGGCGCTGGGCGCGGCGTACGGGCTGCGCGGTGCGCACGACGCGGGCGATCCGGAGCTGCGCGCCGTCCTGGACGGCTGCGCCGCCGCGCTCGGGGAGGACGGCTTTCGGAGCGCCTGGGAGCGCGGCCTGGCACTGCCACGGCCGGAGTCGCTGGCGCTGGAGGCGGGTTGACGGTCCCGCCGGGACGGGCGAGGTCCCGGACCGCCCGAGCCGCCCCGGCGGGCGGCGGGGCGGCGGCAGCGGCCGGGGCGGCGGGGCCGGCTCAGCCGGAGAACGGCTCGCGGTCGGGCGCGCAGACCGTCCCGTGCGCGGGGAGCGTGCCGTCGACCAGGTAGCGCGTCTCGTAACGGGCGGCGCAGGCGCTGGGGTTGGCCAGGACGGTGTGGCCGTAGCCGTCCACGGTCAGCAGCTCGGCGCGGGCGAGCGAACGGGCCATCGCGCGCGACCCCTCGTACGGCATGCCTGGGTCGCCCGTGTTGGCGACGACCAGGACCGGCCGGGCGGTCCGGTGGTTCCACGGGCCGTCGTAGCGGTCGCGGTCCCGGGCGGGCCAGTCGGCGCAGCGCTCGTCGGCCCAGGCGAAGTACGGGCCGACCGCGCCGGAACGGGAGCGGGCGAGGGCCGCCAGGGCCGGGTAGTCCGCCCGGGCCGGCGGGTTGGCGCTGTCCGAGCAGACCACCGCGAGCGCCTGGTCCGGGGACTGCCGGACGACCGGCGGCAGCGGTGCGGCAGGTGCCTCGGTGGCGGCCCACAGCGCCTGGAGGGCCGCCCCGAGCCGCCCCCAGCCCGTGCCGGGCAGACCGGGAACGGGGTTCGCCGCGTAGAGCGAGACGATCGTCGCCTCCACCGCCGAGCCGGCGGTGAAGGTCGTGCCGAGGGCGGCGACCGGCCGGGCGCGCAGCCGTTGGAGCAGGTCGGTGAACCTGGCGCGGGTGTCGGCGGCCGTCCCGGCGGAGAAGGCGCAGCCGGCCGGGCCGGCCTCGCCGCACCGGTCGAGGAAGGCGTCCAGGACCCGCCCGGCGGCCAGGTCGTTGCCGTTGCGCAGGAGGGTGCCTTCGGCGGCGGCCTGCCCGCCCCTGCCGGTGGACCAGGCCACCGGGTCCATGGCGCTGTCGAGGACCATGGCGCGGACCCGGCCGGGGAACAGGTTGGCGTAGGTGGCGCCCAGGTAGGTGCCGTACGAGGTGCCCAGGTAGCTGAGCTGCCGGTCGCCGACCGCGCGGCGCAGCAGGTCGGTGTCCCGGGCGGTGTTCGCGGTGGAGAGGTGGGGCAGCAGGGCGGGGTTGCGGGCCGCGCACTGGCGGCCGAGGCGCCGGTAGCCGTCGGCCCAGGCCCGCTGTTGGTCGGCGCCCTCGGGGTAGCCGGGCGCGGTGCCGGCCAGCAGGGCCTGCTCCTGCGCCGGGTCGTCGAAGCACAGGACACCGGCGCCGCTGCTGCTGCTGCTGCCGGTGCCGGTGCTGTCGGTTCCTCCGGTGCCGCCGGTGCCGCGCGGGTCGAAGCTGACGATGTCGAAGCGCGCGCGGACCTCCTCGGGGAAGAGGGTCAGCATCGCGGGCAGGGCCTGGGTGCCGGGCACGGCCGGGCCGCCGGGGTTGTAGAAGAGCGAGCCGATCCGGTGGGCCGGGTCGGCCGCCGGGTGCCGGATGACGGCGAGGTCCAGGGCCTCGCCGCGCGGGGCGTGGTAGTCGAGCGGGACGCGGGCGGTCGCGCACTCGAAGCCCTCCGCGCAGCCCGTCCAGTCGAGCCGCGGCACCGGGGCGGCGTCCACCGCGGCCTGCGACACCGCCTCCGACGCGGCCTCCGACGCCGCGAGGGCGGGCCCGGGGAGCACGGCGGCCAGCAGCGCGGCGACCGCGCCGGCCGTGCCCAGGCGCCGGGCGGCCCGGAACGCCCGGGCCGCCCGGATCCGGTGCGGGCCTGCGGCGGGACGGCTGCGGTGGGAGGCGCGATTCATGCGGGTGACCTTTCCTCGACGGTCCGGCGGCCGTACGCGCTCCTGCGTCGCGTCGTACCGACCGGCGGGCCCCACCGTTCCGCACCGCCCTGGCAGACCGCTGCCAGAGCGCTGGCAGCCTCCCCGCCCGGCTGCCGCCGGCTCGCCGACCCGCTGGGACGACCCCCTGACCCGGCCCTGCCCCGCCCCCGCGGCCCGCAGTGGCGCGGATCACAGCGGGTTCCACGCGGACGGTGAAATGCCCGGGCTGCCGCAGTGGTTGGCAGCAAGCGTCTACGTCCGGTGCACCACCGCCATCCGCGAGGAATCCCCATGACCGTCACCGCGAACCCGTCCTCCCGCGCGGCCGAGATCCTGTCCCGGCCCGTCACGATCAACGGGCTGACCGTGCCCAACCGCATCGCGATGGCTCCGATGACCCGCAGGTTCTCCCCGGGCGGCGTGCCCGGCGAGGACGTCCGCTCGTACTACGCCCGCCGCGCCGCCGCGGGCGTCGGTCTGATCGTCACCGAGGGGACGTACGTCGGCCACGAGTCCGCCGGCCAGAGCGACGACATCCCGCGTTTCCACGGCGAGGAGCAGCTGGCCGGGTGGGCCCGCGTCGCCGAGGACGTCCATGCGGCGGGCGGCACCATCGTGCCGCAGCTCTGGCACATCGGGATGGTGCGCAAGCAGGGTGACCCGCCGGTCGCCGACGCCCCCGCCGTCGGCCCGTCCGGCATCCGGCTGGACGGCACCGAGGGAACGGGGCGGGCGATGACCCGGGCCGACCTGGACGCCGTCATCGGCGCGTTCGCCGAGGCCGCCGCCGCCGCCGAGCGGATCGGCTTCGACGGCGTCGAGCTGCACGGCGCCCACGGCTACCTGCTGGACCAGTTCCTGTGGGCGGGCACCAACCGCCGCACCGACGCCTACGGCGGCGACCCGGTCGCCCGGACGAAGTTCACGGCCGAGCTGGTCGCCGCGGTGCGCGAGGCCGTCTCCCCGGAGTTCCCGGTGATCTTCCGCTACTCGCAGTGGAAGTCGGAGAACTACGACGCCCGCCTCGCCGAGACGCCCCAGGAGCTGGAGGCGATCCTCTCCCCGCTCGCCGAGGCCGGCGTCGACGCCTTCCACGCGTCGACCCGCCGCTACTGGATCCCGGAGTTCGAGGGCTCGGACCTCAACCTGGCCGGCTGGAGCCGGAAGCTCACCGGCCGCCCGGCCATCACCGTCGGATCGGTCGGCCTGGACGGCGACTTCGTCGGCGCGTTCGCGGGCGAGGGCTCCCCGGTCAACAGCATCGACGACCTGCTCGACCGGCTGGAGCGCGACGAGTTCGACCTGGTCGCCGTCGGCCGTGCCCTCCTCCAGGACCCGGAATGGGCCGCCAAGGTCCTCGCCGACCGCTTCGCCGAGCTGCGGCCCTACGACGCCGCCGCGATCCGCACCCTCAGCTGACCGCACCGGCCCGCACGGCCTCCGTCATCCACGTGGACCGTCCCGTCCGTCCCGTCCCCGCTCGGACGGCTCGGACGGGACGGACGGCTCGGACGGGACGGTCAGCGCCCGTGGTCAGCGGGTGACGCTCCAGACCAGGCTGCGGGTCAGCGCCGGGGTCAGCGCCGGGTCGACGACGGCCGAGGTGGGGTCGTTCGCGACGGCCTTCAGCTCGTGCGCCGAGGGCTTGGGGCCGGTGGGGCCGAGGTCGGAGACCGCGATCGTCTTGTGGTCGCGCAGCGCCGTCACCTCCTTGCCGTCGAGGTACCAGCGCAGCTTGGTGCCGGAGACCGGGAGGTCGACGGTGAGGCGGTCGGTCGCGGTCAGCCGGGTGGTGACGGACGTGCCGCTGGTGAGGGGCGAGGCGCGCCGGTAGAAGCCCGCGATCATCGCCTCGCGGCCCGGGAGGTTGAACTCGCGCCCGAGCGAGCGCATCACGGAGTTGTCGGTCGGCCGGTTGAGGCCGGACGGGTAGTTGCCCGCGCCCTGGTAGGCGCCGACGGTGCCGCCGTCGGGCGAGGTCTTCCCGAGCCAGCGGTACCACTTGGCCTTGTCCTGGCGCATCCGGTCGGCGCTCAGCGTGCTGATGTTGGGCTGCCCGGGCTCGGGGCCCTTGTAGGGCGTGGTGCCCTCGGCGACGTACTCGTCCGCGAGCTTGCCCAGCGAGTGGCCGGTCTCGTGCACGGCTATCTGGCCGGACGCGCCGTTGCCGCCCGCCACGGTGGCGATGCCCTCGTACCCGAGCGGCGACTGGGTGCTGCCGTAGCCGGCACCGCCGTACTTGGCGGTGTTGGAGACGACGATCACGAGATCGGCCTGCGGCGCCTTGGCGGCGTACGTGTCGACGGCCTTGATGTCCACACACAGCAGCCGCTCGATGGAGTTGCACCAGAAGTGCGAGCCGAGCGCGGTCTTGCGGACGGTGTCCTGCTTCGGGTCCCCGGAGACGCCCGACTGCTGGGAGACGGCGCCCACGGCCCACACGTTGAACAGCTTGCGGTAGGTGGCGTAGGGCTCGACGGCGCTGATGTCCTTCCACTTCGCGGCGGCGTCCTTGCGGAACTTGTCCTGCTCGGACGCCGTGTAGCCGTCGCCGATCATGACCACGTCCAGCTTGCTGTCCGTACTCCCGTTGTTGACGATCTTCGTCACGGCACCGTCGGCGGCGGCGCCGGCCGCGTTCATCACCGGCTCGGCGACGAAGGGGGACGCCGTGGGGACCTTGGCCCGGCTGATGGCGCCGTCCTCGGCGAAGACCTCCACCTCCTGGTCGCCCGGTGAGGCGGTGACGGCGGCCGGGTCGGGTGCGGCGGCGACCGCCGGGCCGGCGCCGACGGCGAAGGCCGACAGCGTCGTGGCACCGGCCAGGAGGACCGAGGTGAACCTGCTGGTACGCAAGAGGGCTTCTCCGAAATCGGTTGGCGGCAAAGAACGGTGACGAACGGTCCGGGACCGTCACGGGCGGCGCCGTACGGTCCCGCGCCACCCCACCGGTGGATACGGCCGCCTCCCCGCACCCGGTTCACGCCGCCCGCCGGCCTCCCCCGCGCCCCGCGACCTCACCTCGCCTCACGGCCCCACCCGCGCCTCACGGCCTCACCCGCGCCTCACGGCCTCCCCGGGCACCCGGCTCCACGTCAACCGGCCCTCCGTCACGACCATATGGCGACACGCCCCAGGCATCCGACCTGGCGGACGCCTACGAGAACTGGGCCAAGGCCGGGCCGGCGGCACGCGCCGAGGCCGGGCCCGCACTGATCGCGTACGACTTCCGGCTCGGCCTGAGCGACGACGCGGGCAACGCCCGGGTGGACGTCTACTGCGACGACAAGGTGCCAAACCCCCAGGTCCTGATCGCCTACCCGGCCTACACCCCCGAGCGGATGGACTCGCCCCTGGGCGCCCGGTACGCCTGGGAGTTCGCCAAGGCCGCCTCCGAGGCCGCCGCCTGGATCGGCCCGGTGGCCGCCGGCGTCGACGACTTCCGCGCGACGCACCAGCCGGTGAGCGCCAGGGTCACCTTCCGGCTGGAGGTCTTCGCCGCCGGGCCGGCGCAGCACGCCATGCCGCTGCTGACCGTCCGCGACCTCTACGTCATGGTGAAGGACGTCAAAGGGGCCTGAACGGTCGCGGTGAGTCACCGGAGCGGGCGCCCGCCCGGTCGGTACGCGGGGCGGGACGGGCCGGCGGTCGGGAGGTCGGCGGGCCGGCGGTCGGGAGGTCGGCGGGCCGGCGGTCGGGAGGCTGGTCGGCCCCGGGAGGTCGGCCGGGGCGGGCGGGTCCAGACTGGAGGCGTATGTCCAGCCGCGAGTCCGGAGCCGCCGTCGGCAGGGCTCGGGACCGCCGCCCGGAGAGGCGTTCACCATGGTCGCGATCAGCTCACGCACCGAGGGCCGGAACCGGAACCGGAACCAGGACCGGGACAGGAACCGGAACCGGTGCCGGCCCGGCGTCGGCGCGGCCGGGAGCGCCCGGTCATGAGCCTGCCCGAGCTGCCCCTCGCCGACTGGCGGGCCACCAAGGACACCCTGCACCTGTACTGCCAGATCCTGGGCAAGATCCGGCTGGCGACCACTCCGCCGCGCAACCACTGGTGGAACGTCCCGCTGTACGTCGACGTGCGCGGCCTCACGACCCGGCGGCTGCGCCACCGGGACACGACCTTCGACATCACCCTCGACCTGGTCGACCACGCGCTGCGGGTCCGGACGGCCGACGGCCGCGCGGACTCCTTCGGGCTCGGCGGCGGGCTGCCCGTCGCCGAGTTCGACGCCCGCCTGCACCGGGCGCTGGACGAGCTGGGCATCGACGTCGCCATCCGGGAGCGGCCCTTCGGCGTCCCCATGACGACGCCGTTCCCCCAGGACCTGGAGCACTGCTCCTGGGACCAGGACGCCGTCGAGCGCTTCCACCGGGTCCTGGACTGGTCGGACTGGGTGTTCGAGGAGTTCAGCGGCTGGTTCAACGGCAAGAGCAGCCAGGTGCACTTCTTCTGGCACAGCTTCGACCTCGCCGTCACCCGGTTCTCCGGCCGCCCGGCACCGCCGATGGAGACCGACCCCGTCACCCGGGAGGCGTACACCCACGAGGTCGTCTCGTTCGGGTTCTGGCCCGGCGACGACCGGCTCGGCGACGCCGCCTACTACTCGTACACCGCCCCGGCGCCGGCCGGGCTCGGCGAGCGGCCGCTCGCCGCCGGCGGCTGGGTGGAGTCCGGCACGGGCCTGCTGGCGGTCCTGCCCTACGAGGGCGTCCGCACCGCGCGCGACCCCGCCGCGGTACTCCTCGCGTTCCTCCAGAGCGCCTACGAGGCCGGCGCCCGCCTCGCCGGATGGGACGTCGCCGGCCTGGAGTCGACCTGGTGCCCCACCCCGGAGCGGCTCCGGCGGCTCCGCATCGGCGCGTCGGGCGGTCCGGGCGGTCCGGGCGGTCCGGGCGGTCCGGGCGGTCCGGGCCGGTCACCCCGGTGACGGGTTCGCCGTCACCGGCTCGCACCGGCCGACCGACGGAGAGCCAACTCACCTTCCCCGCATGATAGTTCGACCACCGAGTCACCCGAAGGGCCGCTTCCGGGTCCGGATCAGGACCGGCGCAGGTCCAGCATGGCGAACACCTTGTCGTAGCGGCGCTCCCCCACGGCGACGTAGTCCGGCAGCCGCCCGTACTCGGTGAAGCCCAGGGAGAAGTAGAGGTGCAGCGCGTCGGCATTGTCGCCGCGGGCGTCCAGGGTGAGCACCTCGATGCCCGCGGCCCTCGCGTCCGCGACCAGCGCCGTGGTGAGCGCCCGCCCGATGCCGCGGCCCTGGGCGGCGGCGGACACCGCGAGCTTCTCCAGGTCCGCGTGCGGGCGGTGCGTCGGACGCTGGTGGCGCAGCCAGTACCCGAACCCGACCAACCGCCCGCCCAGGTACGCCGCCCGCAGCGCGCCGTCCCCGGCCCGCGACCGCGCCACCACCTGCTCGACCAGGTCCGCGACCTCCGCCGCCGACGGCGGCTCCAGCCACCCCAGCGCGGCACCCGCCGCCACCAGCTCCGCCAGGATCCGGTGCGCCCCGACCGCGAACTCGCCATCCGCCGCCGCCCGCTCGGCCGACGCCGCCGAGTCGAGGATGACGACATCTCCGGAGGTCACGGCAGCGGTCGCGTTCTGGCTCATGCCCGGCAGCCTATCTTCCGAGGCCGTGGCCACCGGCAGGCCGCTCATCCGCTTCGTCCACCTCGTCCACCTCGTCCACCTCGTCCGGCTTATCGACAACGGGCTTGCCGGGCCCGCCCGTTCAGGCGGGCAGGACGTGGGCACCCGGGCCGGGAGAGCGGTAGACGGAGCCGGGCGGCAGATGGGTGTGTCCGGCGGCGCACTCCAGGACGAGGGTGACCGGTTCGTCGCAGCCGGGCTCCTCGGCGCTGCCGTGCCGTACGACGACCGACGGTCCCTGCTCATCGGCGAGGTGCTTGTCGCCCCATTCCAGCAGGGCGATCACGGTGGGCCGCAGGTCCGTCCCCTTCTCGGTGAGGCGGTACTCGAAACGCTGCCGGGCGCCGGGTTCGCGGTACGGCACGCGCTGCAGTACGCCGGCGGCGACGAGCCCGTCGAGCCGGGTGGAGAGCAGGTTGCCGGCGATGCCGAGGCGGGCCCGGAAGTCCCCGAAGCGGCTCGCGCCGTCGAGGGCCTCGCGCACGATCAGCAGCGACCAGCGCTCGCCGACCACGGCCAGGGTGCGCCCCATCGAGCAGTTCACCGGGTCGATCCGTCCGGCCCACCGCTGTCCCGGGTGCTCCGGGTAGTCCGAGTGCTCTTGCTGTTCCCGCTGGTCCGCCATGCCCTGATCCTAGCCCTCCCCGCCCGCCTGGGTTGACAATCTGTACTCAGCTACGACTAGGCTCCGACCCACCTGAGTTGAGAACATAAATTCAGGAGGTCACAGCCATGCCGCTGCTCGACGTCCACGTCCCCGACGGCGCGCTGTGCCCGGAGGCGGAGGCGGCGCTGCTCGACCGGATCACCGAGATCCTGATCCGCCACGAGGGCTTCGACCCCGCCGACCCCGGCACCCGCGACGCCCGCACAGGCCCGAGAGCGGAGTGGGAAGTCGGACCGGCCGACGTCCCGGGCTCGCTCGGCGACGCGCTCACGAGGCCGGCACCACGGACCCGGCCGAGGCGCCGGGCCGTCAACCGGGAGGGCCCGCCGACTGACGGCCGTCCGGCCTGGGCGACGGTGCGGCGATGTCCGTACGGAAGCCGAGGGCGTCGAGCTGTGCGAGGACCTGGGACAGGTAGCCGTGGGCGTCCCTGACCGTGTGGACCGAGCGGAGCTGTCCGACGATGCGCTCGCGTTCGGCGGGGTGGAGGCGGGCGTCGTGCAGCGCCGCGACTTGGAGGAAGCCCTGCAAGGTGGAGCTGATCGGCCGGTCTGCGGCGGCCCGCGGTGCGACCGGCCCCTCCTCCGGTCCGACCGGTCGCTCGTCCAGTGCGACCGGTCGCTCGCCTTCGGCCTCGTCGTCGTCGCAGGTGAACCCGGAGTCGGCCGGGGCGGGGAGGGTCAGCGGGGCATCGCCGCGCGGCTCGGCCGCGGACAGCAGGTGGATGAAGTCATTGGCTCTGGCATCACGCAGGGTGAGGCTCGGCAGGTGGTAGAGGCGTTCGACCGATGCCAGCAGCGATCCGTGGTCGTAGGCGGTGTGGTCGATCAGGTTGCAGTTCAGGCCCTCGACTCCGCCCGGCCGGACGACGGGGACCCACGGCGACACGATGACGGCGGGGACGCGGACACCGAGCTGGTCGAACCGGAAGCCGTGGCTGTTGTTCGCCGGGTCGGTCACGTCACCGGGCGGGACGGCGGCCGGCGGCTCGACGTGGTCGTAGAAGCCGCCGTGCTCGTCGTAGGTGATCACCAGCAGGCTCGACTCCCAGTGCGGCGACTGCCGGATCGACTCGTAGACGTACTTGATCAGGGCCTCGCCCCGGGTGACGTCGTCGATCGGGTGCTGGCTGTTGCCGCACTGGAAGTTGCCGCCGCGGCTGAGGACGTGACCGTAGCTGGGTTCGATGAAGACGTACGAGGCGGCGAAGTCCTGGTGCCGAAGGTCCCCGGCGAGCTCGTCCAGGCCGTGAAAACGCTCCAGCATGGTGGCCAGGTCCATGCCCGCCAGCGCGCCGATCTGCGGAAGGGCGTCGCCGTGGTACACCTGCCAGTCGCAGTCCCTGCTGTCGAGCGCGTCGTAGATCGTGCCGTTCTCGAACTGGTAGCCGTCGACCTGTGAGGCGGCCAGTTCCACCGGGTCCGGACTGCGGTCCAGCCCGCCCGAGGTCGCCGCGTGCAGGAAGAACCGGTTCGGCCAGGTCGGCCCCGGCAGGGCGCAGAACCAGTTGTCGCACACCGCGAACTCGCGGGCGAGCGTGCTGATCACCGGCACCTGGGCCGGGGTGAAGCACGCCATCACCGCCCCGAGGTCCGCCAGCGCCGACGCGTTGCCCTTGGCCACGGCCTGGTTGGCGTAGTTGTCCACGAACCCCCGCATGGTGAGCGCGGGGTAGCCGCCGCCGTAGTGGCACGCGTCGTCCTTCGGACTGCCGACGATCGGCACCGAGGCCAGTTGGAGCTGGACGTCGCAGAACTCGTGCGGCGGGTCGACCGGCATGACGAACGGCGCGCCGGCGCGCACCGCGAAGACCTGGCCGTCATGGGTGTTCGTCCCGCTCGCCGAGGGCCCGTTGACGGTGGTCGGCACCCCGCTCACCGCGTCCACCCCGATACCCGGCCGGAAACCGAGCCCCGCGTCGACCGTGCCGGTGGAGACGCCGAGCATATGGTCGAACGAACGGTTCTCCAGCACGAGCACGAAGACGTGCTCGATCCGCCCCTTTGGCCCGGTGGGACCGACGATCCGGCAGGGAATCCAGAGGACCAGCCACACGACGTACGCCACCACCGTGAGGACCCAGTAGATGACCCAGGCGAACGCGCGGCAGACCCACTTCGCCAGCCAGTACCAGGCCTGGCAGACCAGGTCGGCCACCCAGTACCAGCCGAGGCAGACCCACTTGGCGACCCAGTAGAACGCGTCGCAGAACCAGGAGCACGGCGCCCAGTCACAACACTGCTCCGAACCCTGGTCCGCCCACCGCGAGCACTGGTCGGACCCCTCGTCCACCCACCGCGAGCACCGGTTGGACCCCTCGTCCGCCCACCGGGAACACGTCCGGACGAGCCCCGCACGCCACTCGTCCCGGGTGCGGGTGATCGAGTACCGGATCTCACCGCAGGGCGACATCCGCCGCCTCCTCCTCCGCGAGCGACCGCAGCACCCGGTCCCGGGCGCGCCGCCACCGGACACGCGCCACGGCGACGGCCACACCCTTGCCGAGCACCGACACCGTGACGGTGCCGACGAGACAGACGCCCGCCGACGCCGCCACACCCCACAGGCCGGACGCCCCGCGCAGCACGGCGAGGACGACCGACACCACCAGCGCCCCCGTCATCGACCACGCACCGGCCCGGCACCCGCATTCGCCTCGCAGCCGCAACAGCCGGCCGGTCACCGCCCGAAGCTCGCCGTCAGGAACCCTGCCCACCCGCTCCGGCCCGGGCTGCGGCCGCCCACCCCGCACGGCCGCCAGGAAAGCCGCCTCGACATCCGTCCGCGTCGCCCCGTCGACCCGGATACCGCTGGGCATGTCGCCGCCTCCTGGCCCCCTGGCCGGAACCCTCCCGTCTCGTACGACCGCTCGTACGAGCGTGATGAGGGGGCGCGCACGACACCGCCGGGGCCCGGGAACCTCGCCGGGCGCCCCCGGTGCCTCCGAGCGCGCTGCGCCCTCCACTCCCCCGTACGTCCAGGTAAGCACCGCTCGACGGCACGCTCAACTCGACGGCGGCACAGGCCCCGCCGGGCGCTACCGCCGCCGGAGCGACCGGCCCGGGCCCCACGAAGCAGCCGCCGGAGGCGACTTCGTCACCGACGTCACCGACGTCACCGACGTCACCGGGAGTACGTCGAACTGGCCGCCGTTCTCTCCGATCGTTTCGTTGCCGGACGCTCTCCGATCGTTGCCGGACGCTCCCCGACGGGACCGGACCGGAGCATCAGTCGGCCCGGCCGCGCGGGAAGTCGGCGCGGACGACGGCACCGACGGGCGCGTTCCCGGCGGTGAAGGATCCGCCGAGCTCTTCGGCGCGCTCGGCCATCGAGCGAAGGCCCACACCGGACGTGGAGGCGCGGTCGGCGAAGCCCGAGCCGTTGTCGGCGACCTCGACGGTGACCCGGTCGGACAGGGCGTGGAGGCTGAGCCTGGCCACGGTGGCGCCCGAGTGGCGGACCACATTGTTCAGGGCCTCACCGCTGATCCGGTAGACGGCGGCCTCGACGGCGGCGGACAGCACGGGCAGCGGATCGGGGCGCAGGTCGAGGGTGATCCGGAGTGACGGGCTGCCGAGGGTGTCGGCGAGTCGGCGGAGCGCGTCGGCCAGGCCCTTGCTGTCGAGGGGGCCGGGGCTCAGGCCGCCGGTGATCCGCCGGAGTTCGGTGATCGCCTGGCCGATGCCCGCGGAGGCCGCGGTGAGCGAGGCAGCGGCCTTGGAGTCGTCGGGCAGGTCGGTGCCGGCGGCATCGATTCGCAGGCGCAGGCCGGAGAGGGCGGGGCCGAGGCCGTCGTGGAGGTCGTGGCGCAGGCGGCGGCGCTCCTCCTCGCGGGCCACGACGAGCTGCTCACGGCTGGCCTGGAGATCCTCGTACAGGCCGAGCGAGGCGATCGCCGGCGATGCCTGGTCCGCGAGCAGGCGCAACACCTCGTGGTCCTGCCGGTCCAGCTCGGACTGCCCGAAGCGGGGCGGCACCAGCAGCTCGCCGATCTCGGCGCCCTCGTAGGTGAGGGGAAAGGGCACACCGGGCGGATCGACGGTCCCGAGCCGGGCCAGCTCACGCGGCCCGCTCCGGGTCCGCACCCGAACCACGGCGGCCGGCAGCCCGAGGGCCTGCACCACCGTCCGGCAGAGCAACGGCGGCGCGTCCGCCGGGTCGACGGCATGGCTCATCCGCTCCGCCAGCTGCCGGACCAGCTGGTACGGGTGGGCCCGCTCGCCGTAGTAGTACCGGTCCACGGCGCGCCCCACCGCCCGGGCGGCCGGTCGCAGCAACGCGCCCAGGGCCACGGCCGCCACCACCTGCCACCAGTGCGCGCCGAACCCGGTGCCGGGCAGCAGGCGGTGCGTCAGGTAGGCGGCGAGCAGACCGCCGACGAACAGCAGCACGCAGAACGCGAACGCGGCCAGGTAACGCCGGGTGGCCCGGTCCAACGACAGCTGGCGGTCACGGCGGAAGGCGGCCATCGGCACCAGCATCAAGGCGGCCTCCCCGGCCACGATGACCGCGTAGGGCAGCCACTCGCCGACGGCCAAGTGCGGGACGACGGCCAGCGCGGACCAGGCCAGGTAGGCGGCGATCACCGCACGCAGGTACGGGTGCGGTCCGGGCAGGCGCCAGCAGCGGACCGCGGCCACCGCCAGGGTGAACACCAGGGTCGCGGCGAACTCCTTGACGGCATACGGGCTGAGCCATCCGTCCAGCCAGGCGAACAGCGCGGTGTGGTGGAGCGGATTGGGCAGGCCGTACCACTCGGGCACCTGGGCGGTGTTGCCGAAGGCGAGCAAGGCGCTCCAGGAGGCCACCAGGGCGGCGACCCACCGCCACGCCCCGCCGGGCAACCGGGCGTCGGGGAGCCAGAGCGGGAAACCGATCACCACGGAGGCGTTGGCGATGTCGGCGGCCAGCACCACCGCCGCGATCACCGCGACGGCCGTCGACCCGGCTCCGGCCGACACGGCCGCCAGCAGCAGCACCATGCGCAATGACTGCAGCAGGCCGGCGACCAGCAGCACCGCCCCCAGGGCCTGGCCGTTCCGGTTCACCACCAGGAACAGGCCCGCGAGCGTGAACGTCAGGCCGACCGCCACCCAGACGCCGTTGGAGAAATACTGCTCGCTGACACCCCTCACCCCGGGGTGGGTGAGCGCGAGGAGCGACCAGGCCGCCGCACACGCCAGCGCGGTCCCGGCAGCCGCAAGGGCCGCGGCAATCCCGGCACCGCCGACCCCGAGCCCTCTCATCCGCCCACCTCCCTGACCCGCCCCATGCTGCCCGGCCCGCCGTCCCGACCACACGGGCCACTGGTCCCCCTCCCGCCCCACACGCCCCACACCGGCCGAAGCACCCATGGCTACACTCCGTCGCCGACCGCTGTCGAGCCGCCCGCTCGGCCACCGCCCGTCAGCGGACGCGATTCACCCATTCGGCAGCGCACCACGCGGCCACCCGGAGCGCCCGACCGGCCTCCGGAACAGTCGTCCGGCCGGGTAGGCCACCCGCGTCGTCTCGACCATGCCACCGAGCAGGACGGCGAACCCGACAGCCGCGAGCACGGGCGCCGCCGTCGAGGCGACGCGTCGCGAACTCGCCGTCAGTTCGGCCGGATGAGCATCGGACCGGCCGAACCCGACCGTCCGAAGGGGCTGATCACCGCTGGTCCACGGTCGGCGACAGGCCTGCGGTGCGCGCGGCGACGCCCGCCTGGACTGCGAAGAGGCGGTCCCGCGCTTGCTGGTCGAGCGTGTGGAAGTGGCCGTGCGCCTCGAGGGTGACGAAGCCGTGCACCGTGGCCCAGGCCAGCATCAGGGCTTCCGCCGGGTCCGGCGCCAGCGAGCTGCCGAGCCGGCCGCGCTCGGTCGTGTCGGCGACGAGTTCGGCCATGTGCTCCATCGCCCGTCGACCGGCCGCCACAGTCGGTCCGTCCGGCGGGGCCGCGTACCCGGGTACGGGGGAGCCGAAGATGAGGGCGAAGCGCTCCGGGTTCCGCTGCGCCCAGGTGCGGTAGGCGATGCAGGTGGCCACGAAGCGGCCGTCCAGGTCGTCCGGCGGCACGGTCCCACGGGTCGCCGTCAACGCGTCCGACAGGCTGTCGTAGGAGTCGGCGACCAGGGCGGTGAGCAGCTCGTCCCGGTCGGCGAAGTAGCGGTACAGGGCGGGCGGGGTCATCCCCATGCTGCGGGCGATGTCGGTGAAGCGGAGATTCGCGGCGCCGCGCTCGACGATCAGGCCCAGGGCCGCGCGCTTGATCTCCTCCACGGTGTCGGCGCGCAGCCGTTCTCGGCGGCTCCGCTGCCCGCTCTCGTCGGTCGGCCCGCCCGTCATCGCATCTCCGTCCGCCCGCCGCGCCAGTCACCGCGTTGACAATCCGTACCCGCCAAGGGAAACGTTACGCTTCATAAGGCGCGTTATGCAGCGTAACGCATCGCCTGGGGGCGGAGCCCCTGACGACGCACGGAGGGCCACATGTCCCAGGGACTGCGCGAGGACCGGCGGACAGCCGCCGGCGAGAGCGGGCCACACCGGCCCGGCCCGCTCGGCCGAATAGCCGGTTGGAGCTTCCGGAACCGGGGCCGCACAGTGCTGCTCTGGCTGCTGGCCGCCGGCGCGGCCTTCGGCCTCTCGGCCGGCCTCGGCGCCAAGTACAGCGCCGACTACACCGCGCCCGGCTCGGACTCCAAGCAGGCCCAGCAGTTGCTGACACGGGACTTCCCCGGGCTGGGCGGCGAGTCGATCAGCCTGGTGCTGACCACCGACGGCAGCGTGACCGACACCGCCACCCGCGACCGGGTCGAGGACCTGCTCGCCCGGATGGCCACGGTGCCGCACGTCAGCGGCATCGACGACCCGTACGGCCCGCGCGGCAAGGTATCGGCAGACGGCCGCACCGCCCTCGGGCAGATCCACCTGGACGTCGCCGTCGCACCCGACATGCCGAAGGCGGACACCCAGCGGCTGCTCGACCTCGCCCGCCCCGTCGACGGCGGCCTGCGCGTCCACCTCGGCGGCATGACGGTCCAGCAGGCCGAGCAGGGCGCGATCGGCTCGGAGGCCATCGGCATCGCGGCCGCCGCCGTGATCCTGGTGATCACCTTCGGCTCGGTCGTGGCCGCCGGCCTGCCGATGCTCACCGCGCTCGGCGGGCTCGCGGTCAGCAGCACCCTGCTTCCGGTCCTCGCCGCGATCATGCCGGTCCCGGACTGGTCCACCTCGCTCGCCGCGATGCTGGGCATCGGCGTCGGCATCGACTACGCGCTCCTGCTGGTCACCCGGTTCCGCGAGTGGCGCGCCGAGGGGCTCGAACCCGAGGCCGCCACGGTCGCCGCGCTGGACACCGCGGGCCGCGCGGTCGTGGTCGCCGGACTGACCGTAGTGGTCAGCATGCTCGGGCTGTTCGCGATGGGCCTGTCGTTCATGCGCGGCGCCGCGGTCTCGGCGATCCTCTCCGTACTCGTCGTCATCGCCGCGTCCGCCACGCTCTTCCCCGCCCTGCTCGGCTACCTCGGCCGACACATCGAGCGCCTCCGACTGCCCCTGCCCCAGCGCCGCGCCGCCCGGGGCGGGAGCGCGGTGGGCGCCGACTGGCTGCGCTGGAGCAGGCTCGTCGAGCGTCACCGCGTCCTCGGCGCCGTCACCGGCGTCGTCGTCCTGCTGGCGCTCGCGGCACCGTTCCTGGGCGTGCGCTTCGGCTTCCCGGACGCGGGCAACGACCCCGCCGGGCGCTCGAACCGGCTGGCGTACGACACGGTGGCCGCCGGCTTCGGACCGGGCAGCAACGGACCGCTGGTCCTGGTCGCCGAGTTGGCGCCGGGCACCCCCGCCGACGCGACAGCCGCACTGCCCACCGCGCTGAAAGCGGTGCCCGGCGTCACGGCGGTGACCCCTCCGATGCCCGGCTCCGACGGCCGCTCGCTGCTGCTCACCGTCGTCCCGGACAGCGGTCCGCAGTCCGAGGCCACCAAGGCCCTGGTCCGCGACCTCCGCGACCACGTCGTCCCGGGTGCGGTCGGCCCCGGCGTCCGGGTGCACGTCGGCGGCGCGACCGCGAGCGCGATCGACAGCACCGACAACATCTCCCGTCGCATCCCCCTGCTGGTCGGCGGCGTGGTCACGGTGTCGATGCTCCTGCTCCTGGTGGCCTTCCGCAGCCTCGCCGTCGCCCTCAAGGCCGCCGTGATGAACCTGCTCTCCGTCGGAGCCGCGTACGGCGTGGTCGCGCTCGTCCTCGAAGGCGGCACCGCCGGCCGATTGATCGGCATCGACAGCCCCACCCCGCTGCCGGCCTTCGTGCCGGTGCTGACCTTCGCCGTCCTGTTCGGCCTGTCGATGGACTACGAGGTCTTCCTGGTGAGTCGGATGCGTGAGGCCTGGCTTCGCAGCAACGACAACGCCGAGTCCATCGTCAGCGGACTGGCGGGCACCGCGCGGGTCATCACCGCGGCGGCGGCCATCATGGTCGCCGTGTTCGCGGCCTTCGTCCCGTCGCCCGACCTGCCGATCAAGGTCATCGGCGTCGGCATGGGCTCGGCCATCCTGATCGACGCGACGCTGGTCCGACTGCTGCTGGTACCGGCCGTGATGCACCTGCTCGGCCGCGGCAACTGGTGGCTGCCCGGCTGGCTGGACCGCCGTCTGCCCCACCTCCACGTCGAAGGACACACGGAGTACTACCAGCCGAAGCCCACCCCCGAGGCACCCCGCTCCCTGACGGTGGCCCGGTAGCGGCAGCAGCGGACCGCGGACGCCCCACGACGCCCGCGGTCCGCCGTCACGGCACCGCCGACCACCGCCGACCACCGCCGACGATCGTCACGGAACTCGCCCCGGAGCCACTCATCCGACCCGACTCATCCCGGGAGGGAAGGACGTCTCTCCGCAGCTGTCCTGGAGCGGCGCCCCGGAAGGCACCCGGAGCTACGCCGTCACCGTCTACGACCCCGACGCGCCCACCGGGTCCGGGTTCTGGCACTGGGCGGTCGCCGACATCCCCGCCACCGTCACCGAGCTGCTTGAGGGTGCCGGCGACGACACCGGCTCCAGCCTGCCCGAGGGCGCGTTCCAGCTGCCCAACGACGCCCGCATGGCCCGCTTCATCGGCGCCGCCCCGCCGGCCGGACACGGCCCGCACCGCTACTTCATCGTGGTGCACGCCCTCGACGTCGACACCATCGGCGTCCCCGCCGACGCCACCCCCGCCGTCCTCGGCTTCACCATGGCCGGCCACATCCTCGGCCGCGCAGTCCTGACCGCCACCGCCGAAACCCCCGCCTGACCAGCACCATGTCGCAACTCATCGACACCACGGAGATGTACCTGCGCACCATCCTGGAACTTGAGGAGGAAGGCGTGGTCCCCATGCGTGCCCGCATCGCCGAGCAACTGCACCAGAGCGGACCCACCGTCAGCCAGACCGTCGCCCGGATGGAGCGCGACGAACTGCTGCACGTCGCCCGCGACCGGCACCTGGAACTGACCGACCGGGGCCGCCGACTGGCCACACGTGTCATGCGCAAGCACCGCCTCGCCGAGTGCCTGCTCGTCGACGTGATCGGCCTGGAATGGGAACAGGCCCACACCGAAGCCTGCCGCTGGGAACACGTGATGAGCGAAGCCGTCGAACGCCGCGTCCTGCACCTGCTGCAACACCCGACCACATCCCCCTACGGCAACCCGATCCCGGGCCTGGAGGAGCTCGACAAGAAGAACACAACGGACCCGTCCCTCGGGGAGGAATTGAAGGGATTGATCAGCCTCAACGACTTCCGGCGGGCCCCGGACGGCGCGAGCGCGGTCGTACACCGCATCGGAGAGCCGATCCAGGCCGATCTCCGGCTGATGCACGCCCTGCGCCGCGCCGGGGTGCAGCCCGGCGCCGTCGTGCAGGTGACACCGTCGCCCGACGGTGTCGCGGTCGCCAACGCACAAGGGGCCGCGGAACTTCCCGCACGGGCGGCCGCGCATGTCTTCGTGACCGCGCACTGAGCAGCCGTCACATGCCGCTCATCATCGTGGCCGGGGTGTCCGCGTTTTGCGGGCCGTTGGGCGTGCTCGGGCTCGCTGCGGCTTCGTCGAGCGCGGCTCGGTGGGCGGTGGCGTCCTCGCTCATCCGGCGGCGCAGCTCCCGATAGGTGTGGTGGTCGGTGAGCGAGGACCGGGCCGGCCGCGTGGTGGGCCGGCCGCCGGGGCCCTGGCCGGCCTGCACCACGGGGCGGCGCCGACGCGGACGTCGACGGCCGTCACGGTGCCGGGCCGCAGCTGCTCGAAGGCGGCGAGGATGTGGCGGGCCCGGTGGCGGAGTGGGCGGCCGGCGAGCACGCGCAGGCGGAGGGTGGTCGGCGCTCGCCGACCGGCCGTGGCCCAGCCGGCGAGTCGAGAGCAGAAGGCTCAGCGGGCCAGCAGGTCCCGGATCGCGGCCGCGATCTCGTCGGGTGCCTCTTCGGCCATGAAGTGCCCGGATCGGGTCAGCCGGTGGTCCAGATCCGGCGCCCATGCCTTCCACACCCCGACAGCGTCGTAGCCGAGCTGCGCACCCCAGTCCTGCTGGACGACCGCCACGGGCATGGCCAGCTGCGACCCGGCGTCCAGGTCCGCCTGGTCGTGCGTGACGTCGATGTCCGCCGAGGCCCGGTAGTCCGCGACGATCGACGTCACCGCCGCGGCGCTCGCGCGCAGGTATTCGGCACGCACCTCTTCGGGCATGGTGGTCGGGTCGTTGGCCCAGGCGTCGAGGAACGAGCCGAAGAACGCGTCCGCACTGCCTGCGATCATCGCCTCCGGCACGCCCGGCGGCTGCGCCATCAGGAAGAGGTGGTAACCGACCGACGCCGAGGCGCCGTGCAGGACGTTCCACATGTCGAGCGTCGGCACGATGTCGAGAATGCCCAGGTGCGTGATGGTCTCAGGGTGGTCCAACCCCGCCCGGAAGGCGACCAGGGCTCCCCGGTCGTGGCCGACGAGGGCGAAGCGCTCGTGCCCGAGCGCCGCCGCCAGGGTCACGACGTCGGCGGCCATGGTGCGCTTGGCGTACACATCGGGGTCAGTGGCCGCCGGCTTGTCGCTGGCGCCGTAGCCCCGCAGGTCGGGACAGATCACCGTGTGCTCGTCGGCGAGACGCTCGGCGACGTGCCGCCACATCAGGTGGGTCTGGGGAAAACCGTGCAACAGCACGACCGGGCTGCCGCTGCCGCCGACAGCGGCAGCCAGCTCCACACCGTCCGCGCCGGGCAGGCGGATGTGATCGAAGCCGGGAATGGTGAGCGTCATGAGGGAGCATCCTTGCGGGTCGGGGACTTGACCGGATCAGCTTGGGCGACAGCGATCAGCAGCCGATCAGTACGGTTGGGCGCAGCCGGCCCCTGGCCCGGAGGATAGGAGCATGCGAATCGACGTGCTCGGTGCGGTGCGGGCCCTCCACGACGACGGCAGCCCGGTTGACCTGGGCGGACCCCGCCATCGTGAGGTACTCGCCCGGCTCGTCGCCGCCGAGGGACGGATGGTCACCACCGACACCTTCGTCAATGACCTGTGGACCGATCCACCTGCCCGCGCCGTGGGCGCGCTGCGCACCTTCGTCGCCGCGCTGCGCCGCGCCCTCGAACCCGACCGACCGCCCCGCGATCCGCCGCGCGTCATCGTCACCGAAGGTCCCGGCTACGCGCTGCGCCTGCCGCGCGAGGACGTGGACGTCCATCGGTTCCAGGACGCCCTGGCCCGAGCCCGCCGCACCCCCGAGGCGGTGACCGACCTCGGCGCGGCACTCGCGGCCTGGCGCGGACCCGCCTACGCCGATGTGACCGGCTCCCCATGGGCGCAGCGCGAGCAGACCCGGCTGGAGGAGCTCAGGTTGGACGGGGTGGAAGTGCGCGCCCGCATCCTCCTCGACTCCGGGGAAGGGGCAGATCTCGTCGCCGAACTGGGTGCCCATGTCGCCGAACACCCGTGGCGCGAGTCGGCCTGGGAGCTGGTTGCCCGCGCGCTGTACCGCGCGGGCCGCCGGGCCGACGCGCTGGCCGCTCTCCGCCGCGCCCGCGCGATGCTCGTCGGCCAACTCGGACTCGACCCCGGTGGCGACCTGCAGCGCCTGGAGAGGGACATCCTCAACGGGTCCGCGCGCCCGGAAGGAGCACGTACCGCGTGGACCGGCCCTGGTGTCCGGCTCGGCCCGCGCACCACCGTGGATCTGGCCCGCACCCTCGCACTGGCGGGTGGCGACGCCCTCGTCCACTCGCGGCGCGACCGCCTCGCCGCCGTCCGGGCGGCGGAACGCACGGGCGACCTCTCCCTGACCGCCCGCATCATCGGCGCCTACGACGTGCCCGCCATCTGGAGCCGGGCCGATGACCCGGAGCAGTCCCGCGCCGTCGTCGCTGCTGCCGAGCGCACGCTCACCGGGCTCGGACCAGACGGCCCCGCCGACCTGCGCGCCCGCCTCCTGGCCACGGTCGCCGTCGAGAGCCGCAGCGCCGATCTGTCCGGGACCGAGCTGAAGCACGCGCAGCAGGCGGCGCGTCAGGCAGAGGCGCTGGCACGGGACCTGGCCGATCCAGCCCTGCTGGCCTTCGCCCTCAACGGGGTGTTCCTGCAGTCCTTCAGCGGCCCCGGGCTCGCGGCGGAACGGGACAGGATCGGCGTCGAGATCCTCGACCTGTCCACCCGGCACGAGCTGCCGAACTTCGCCGTACTCGGCCGACTCGTCCGCCTGCAATCCGCCTCGGCCCTCGGCGACCTCGACGCCGCGACCTCGCACGCCGATGCAGCCGACCGGCTCGCCGCCGCCACCGAGGCGCCCCTCGTCCCCGTCCTCACCGGGTGGTTCAGGGCCCGGGCCACGGCCGCCCGCAGCGCCGAACCCGGCGGACCGACCGCCGCCACGGCAGCAGCGCACTACCGCGCCGCCGAGGACACCCTCCGGACGGCCGGAATGCCGGGGCTGCACCGCGGCCTCTTCCCGCTCGCCCTGCTGGGACTGCGCCTGCTGCACGACCGGCCCGCGCCCACCGACCCGCACCTCGACTGGGGCCCGTACGGGCCCTGGACGCGACCCCTCGTGCTGCTCGCCCAGAACCGGGGCGAGCAGGCCCGTACCGCCCTCGCCGCGGTGCCCGATCCACCGCGTGACCACATGCAGGAGGCCATGTGGTGCCTGACCGCCCGTGCCGCCGTACGCCTCGGCGAGCGCGGAATCGCCGCCCGCGCTGCGGCTGCCCTGCGTGTTGCCCGTGCAGAACACGCGGGCGCCGCCGGCGGATTGCTGACCCTGGGCCCGGTGGCGCGGTACCTGGCAGAAGCGGAGGCATGCGCCGGAGCGGGGTGAGCGACCGCCGTCCGCGAGCCCCGGGCCCGTCCGCGCTCACCTCACGGCCCGCGGGATCAGGTCGCCATGACGTTCAGGGGCGTCTGTGGCCGACACCAGGCAGTCGCGACGGCTCGGCGCCACGCGTGGTGATCCACCTGTTCACCCTCGTACCCCCGCTCCGTCATGGCTTGAGGTGATCGTGCCGGAGGACCGCGGCCCGGGCCGCCGGCCCGATTCACTTGATGCGGGCCCGTCTGCGATCGGTGTGCCGGCGCGGTCACCGGTGCCCGGGAGGTCCTTGGCGGGCCGGCCTGCGGGTGCGCTCACCGGGCATCGACCGGGTGAGGACGCCGAGTGTGAGCAGGGCGAGCGCCGGCAGCACGGCGACGATGATTCCCATCGGCAAGGCGTCGGTGGCGCCACCCGCGCCGGCCAGCGGAGCAAGTGCCGCTCCGAACATGAACTGGCTGAAGCCGAGCAGGGCGGCGGCCGACCCGGCGTGTCCGCCGTGGCCGGCCAGGGCCTGGGCCGCGGCGTTCGGCATGACCAGGCCCACACTGGAGACCAGGACGAACAGGCCGATCAGGAGCACGGGCAGGGGCGCCCGTGTCAGCACCGCGCCCAGGACCGTGGTGCCACCGGCTGTCGCGCCCAGCAGACCGGCGAGCAGCAGCACGCGGGCGCCGGCCCGGGCCACCAGCCGGCCGCTGATCCGGGCGGCCGCGACGAGTCCGGCGGCGTTGGCGGCGAACACGGCGCTGTACTGCTGCGGTGACAGGCCGTGGATTTCCTGCAGGACGAACGGCGAGCCGGAGATGTAGGCGAACATCGCCGCGAAGACCAGGCCGTTGGCCAGGACGTACCCGGTGAAGACCCGGTCGCCGAGCAGTTGCCCGATGACAGCCGGCAGCGGCTGGCGTGACGCGGAGGGCCGGGTCTGCGGCAGTCCTGCGGCGCAGGCCGCCAGCATCACGGCGCCGAGTACGGCCAGGGCCACGAAGATTCCAGGCCAGGCCGTGACGCGCAGTAGCTGGCCGCCGAGGACCGGCGCGAGCACCGGCGCCAGGCCGGTGATCAAGGTCAGTGTGGAGAAGAGACGTGCGGTGCGGGTTCCGGAGGTGCGGTCGCGGACCATGGCGTTGGCGATGACGATGCCGAACGCCCCGCCGATGCCCTGGACCAGGCGTAGGCCGACGAAGGTCGGGACGTCGGGCGCCACCGCGCAGAACGCGCCGGCGATCGTGTAGAGGGCGAGGCCCGCCAGCAACGGACGCCGCCGGCCGTAGGTGTCGCTCAGCGGCCCGGCGATCAGCTGCCCGACGGCCAGCCCGGCCAGGCAGGCGGTGATGGTGAGCTGGGTGGCCGCGGCGCCGGCGCGCAGGTCGCCGGCGAGGTCCGGCAGTCCGGGCAGGTAGCCGTCGATGGACAGTGGTCCCAGGGCCACAAGCGCTGCGAGCAGGACGATGAATCGGGTGTGCGGGCCGGCGGCGTCGTTGCTCATGGCTCAGTACGCCACGGTGATGCGGCGGCGGATCGCGGTGCCGCTCTCGATCGTGTCGGCCAAGGCGATCGCGTAGTCGGCGTACGAGATGCGGCTGTTGCCGTCGTCGTCGGTGAGCAGGGTGTCCCCGGCGCTGCGGTAGGCCCCGGTCCGCTCGCCCGCTGCGATGACCGCGGCGGGCGACACGTACGTCCAGTCGAGGTCGTGCACGCCGCGGTAGAGGTCGAGCGCTTCGGACTGGGCCTCGGCGTTGGCCTTCCACAGCGCGGGGAAGTCCGGGTCGTCCATGACCCGGGCGCCGGTCGGCGTGCGCAGGCTGCCGGCACCGCCGATGGTGACCAGGCGGGTGACGCCGGCTCGGCGGAGTCCGTCGATCAGCGCACGGGCGGCACCGACGATCGTGGCGCGGTCGTCCTCCTGGCCGATCCGGGGGCCGACGGCCGACAGTACGGCGTCGTGGGAGGCGGCGAGGCCGGCGACCGCGGCGGCGTCCGTGACGTCACCGGTGGTCACGGTCAGGGCCTTGTGCTTGAGTCCGTCGACGTGGCCGGCTCGGGTGACCGCGGTGACGGTGTGGCCGCGACGCAGTAGTTCCTCGGTGGTGGGCCGGCCGATGTTGCCGCCGGCACCGAACAGGACGATCTTCATGTGTTGCTCCTTGTTTCTGATGGTCTCTGATGTTTTCTGATGGTCAAAGGACGGGCCGGCCGTCGGCGATGATGGCCGCGGTGATGCCGCGCTCGTCGGCGGCGTGCTGGAAGCGCTGCTCGATGTCGGGTTGTTCGGTGTAGAACGGCGGGTTGTGGAACAGGCCGTAGTGCATGGCGCAGACGGTGCCGGCGCCGAGCGCGACGGCGGCCTCGACGCCCTGCTCGGGGGTCATGGTCGCCGGGACGTTGGCCGCGTAGCCCTCGAAGTGGGCGATGACGCCGTTGACCGGGACGAACGCGACGTCGAACGGGCCGTGGTCGCGGGCGATCTGCCACCAGCTGCCGTGCCACTGGGTGTCGCCGCAGTGGATGATCCGCCGACCGGCGCCTTCGACGACCCAGGCGACCTGGTCGCAGTCGTTGCCGCGCCAGTCCAGCGAGGTCACCGGGGTGACGGTCAGCTCTCCGATGCGGCGTGACCGGCCCAGGTCCTGGGCAACGGGGGTGATGCCCGCCTCTTGCAGCGCCGCCGCGCTCGGGGTGTGGCAGCCGATCGTGCCGGTGGCCGCGATCCGGGCGATCAGGTCGTGGTCGTAGTGGTCGGGGTGCAGGTGGGTGATGAGGGCGTGGGTGCCGGGCGGGGTGTCGACCGGGTCGACCGGCCGGTGCGGCGGCCCCATCACCGGCGCCAGCGGAGCGACGTTCTCAAGCGGGTCGATCAGCAGGCGGGTGTCGCCGAGACGGATCTCGACGCCGGCCCAGGCCAGCCGACGCACGGAAAGGGTGGTGGTCATGGGCAGCGACGCTAGACCGCCGTTGTTGAGAAAGTCAACAAGAGAGTTCTGAATCTCAACGCCGCAAGGTAGGGTGGTGGCATGCGCACCTACGGGCAGTACTGCGGCATCGCGAAAGCACTGGACACCATCGGCGACCGGTGGACCCTGCTGATCGTCCGTGAACTGCTCGCCCTGGGTCCGTGCCGGCACACCGACCTGCGCAACGGGCTGCCCGGGATCGCCAGTAATCTGCTGGTCGACCGGCTCCGCGAACTGGAGGAAGCCGGCCTGATCCACCGCAAGGCCGCCCCGCCGCCGGTGGCCACCACCCTGTTCTCCCTCACCGAGCGTGGCCGCGCGCTGGAGCCGGTGCTGCAGGAACTGAGCCGATGGGGAATTCCGCTGTTGCGCGAGCCGGCCGGCAGCGACACCTTCCGCACCCACTGGCTGGACATGCCCGCCCGGGCACTGACCGACCACCGTCCCGACCAGCCGGCAATCGCCCTGCAACTGCACGCCGACGGCAACGAAGACCTGGTCATCGAAGTCAAGGACGGCTCGGTGCACACCCACGCCGGCCGGGTCGACCACCCCACCGCGTCCCTGACCGGACCGCCGCACCTGCTGGCCGCGACCCTGCTCGGCGACCTCGATCTGAGCGCCGCGGTACAGCAAGGCCTGCAGCTCAGCGGCAATCGCGAGGCAGTACTGCGCATCCTGCCCCGCTGAACGACCGGCCGCGCGCGAGACTGCGACCTCAAGCCCTACCGAGTCTGCGCCGGTCTCGAAAACGGTCCTCTGTCGTGCGCAACGGGCTGCCGGGACCGGCTGCCGTGGCCGCGGAGATCACTACCACGGTCTGGCTCGGGCCGTGGCCAACGGAACCACAGCATCATGTCGCCGTGACCCGCGAGGGGCAGATGGTCCCGCACGCATGGGGATCGTGCTGGAGACTGCACGACTTGTCCCCGGGCCGGACGGGCACGCCTCGCCCCGGTGGCCGGAACCCGTGGCGGCGGTTTCAGTTCCGCGCGCGGCATATCGGTCCAACACCCCTGAGCCTGCGCGGCCCGCCCCCAAGCCGGCCGTACCTGTACGGCTCACAGCCTCAGCGTCGGTGCCGGGCCTGATGGGCCGCGATCAGGTCGCGGTACCACGCGTACGACGCCTTCGGCGTGCGCACCTGCGTCTCGAAGTCGACGTGGACTAGACCAAAACGCTGATTGAACCCCTCGGCCCATTCGAAGTTGTCGAGGAGGGACCAGGTGTAGTAGCCGCGGATGTCGATGCCTTCGGCGATGGCGGCGGCGAGGGCGTCGAGGTGGGCGGCCATGAAGTCGATGCGGGGCTGGTCGGGGGTGGTGTCCTCGGTGACGGAGCAGCCGTTTTCGGTGATGGTGACGGGTGGGAGGGCCTTGCCGTACAACTCGCGGAGGTTGAGGAGGAGTTGGGTGAGGGCTTCGGGGACGACGGGCCAGCCGAAGGCGGTGTGGGGGGCCTCGGGGATGTCGACGAGGTCGAAGGGGAGGCCGGGTTCGGTGGGGGCGGCGACGCGGGTGGGGTTGTAGAAGTTGAGGCCGAGGCCGTCCAGGCCGGGGGTGTGAATGAGGTCGAGGTCTCCGGGACGGACCGCGCCGAAGATGTCGTCGGGGACGCCGAGGGCGGTGAGGTCGGGGTAGCGGCCGAGGAGGACGGGGTCGGTGAACAGGCGGTTGTGGAGGGCGTCGTAGGCCGCGGCGGCGGCGAGATCGGCAGGTGAGGGGGAGGCCGGCTCGACCGGGGTGAGGTTGTTGGAGAGCATCGCCTCCAGGCCGCGCTCGTGCAGGACCGAGGTGGCCAGGCCGTGGGCGAGGAGTTGGTGGTGGGCGGCCGGGAGGGCTTCGAACATCAGGGTGCGGCCGGGGGCGTGAGTGCCCAGCGCGTAGCCGAACACCGTGTGGACGAAGGGCTCGTTGAGGGTGATCCAGGTGGGGACGCGGTCGCCGAGGCGGTCGGCCATGACGGTGGCGTACTCGGCGAAGCGGTACGCGGTGTCGCGGTTGAGCCAGCCGCCGTTGTCCTCCAGGGCCTGTGGGAGGTCCCAGTGGAAGAGGGTGGGGAGCGGGGTGATGCCGGCCTCGAGGAGCGCGTCCACGAGGCGGTCGTAGAAGGCGAGTCCGGCGGGGTTGACGGTGCCAGCGCCGGTGGGGAGCACGCGGGGCCAGGCGATGGAGAAGCGGTAGCCGTCCAGCCCGAGGTCCTTCATCAGGGCGATGTCCTCGGGGTACCGGTGGTAGTGGTCGCAGGCCACCGCGCCGGTGTGGCCGTCCCGGACGGTGCCGGGGCGGGCGGCGAAGGTGTCCCAGACGGAGGGCCCGCGCCCGTCCTCGTCCACCGCCCCCTCGATCTGGTACGCGGCGGTGGCGGCACCCCAGCGGAAATCCGCCGGCAGGTCGAAGCGGTCCGGCATGGCAGCCTCCTGACACAGAAATGCGAGGAGGACTCATGTTAGTGACATCGCGCCGAAACACCAGGCCCGTTCCCGAAGTGGCCGACGAGGCACGTGAGATGGCCCGTAGCTGATTGTGTCCTGTGGTCGGGGATCGAACTGTCAGTAGTGCGGGGGAAGTTGTCGGATCGCTTGGTGTTCCGTGGGATCGGGGCGGGTCCTAGGATCGCGTCATGTTGACAGGGTGGGGGACCCATGTGCGGCGGCATGCCGTGCTTGGTGCGGTGGAGGTCGCGCTGGTCTGGCCGGCGACGGTGGTCGTGGTGGCGAAGGTGCTGCCGGTTCTCGCGCCCGGGTGGTTCCCGCAGTTGGGGCCGACGGTGGTCAACCTCGTGGCCTGTGTGCCCGTGCTGGTGCTGCTGAAGGCGTGGGGCCTGCTCCGGGCGGGTGGTGTGACCGGGCCGGGCGAATGGGCGCGATGGCCGGTGCTGCTTCCGCTGGTGGTCGTGGCGGGGCTCACCGTCCTGCCTGGGTTCGCGGGCGGGACGGCCACGCTGGTCGGCGGGGCCGTGCTCGTGCTCGCCATCGGGGTCAGCGAGGAACTCTCCAGCCGTGCACTGGTGTTGCAGGTCGCGCGACCGCTGGGGGCTTGGCGGGCCGTCACGCTGACGGCGGTTCTGTTCGGGGCGGTGCACCTGGACAACTACCTGTTCTTCGGGGCGCGTTCGCTGACCGGCACCCTGTGGCAGATGCTGGAGGCGGGCCTGTTCGGCTTCTGCCTCTGCGCGGCCCGCCTGGTCATCGGCAGCGTCTGGCCGCTGGTCCTCGTGCACGCGCTCGGGGACTACACGGAGCTCTACGTCCCCGGCGGGCCCCCCGACTGGCTCCAGGCGCTGGGCATGGTCGTCGACCTCGGGCTCGGTCTGGCGCTGCTGCGCCGGCACGGGTGGAACGAACCGGTCGCGGGTGCCTGACGCGGCAGCGCGAGATGGAGGAAACGAACGCCGCTCGCCCTGCCGGTCTGGCCCCGGGGCGGGGGCAGAGCGGCAGGGCGAGCGGTGGGGCGGTCGGGCGGGGGGGCCGTCGGGTCAGTCCATCGCGGTGGCCAGGCGGTCGATGACCTGGTCCGCGAGGATCTGGGGTGTCGGGTTCTCGTAGAGCACGTCGGCGGCCCAGTCGAGGCCGGTCAGGGCGACGAGGTGGTCGCGCAGTTCGATCGCCGTGACGGAGGTGAGGCCGAGGTCGAAGAACTCGTCCTCGACGCCCACCTCGTCGGCGGACTCGTGCCCCAGGACGGCGGCGACCAGTCCTCGGACACCGCTCAGGACGGCGTCCTGCCACTGGTCGCGCGGCAACGCGGCCAGGGCCAGCCAGAGTTCGGCCTCCCGGTTGGGGCCGGGCGCGGGGTCAAGGTCGGGCTCGGGCTCGGGCTCGGGGGCCGAGTCGACGGCAGTCGGTTCGGCGGCGGGCGCGGCCACGGGTACGGGTACGGGCGTGGGTACGGCGGCGACGACCGGTTCGGAGGCCGCGGCGGGTGCGTCCGCGTCGACGAGGCGGAGCGCCGGCTCGCCCGTGGCCAGTGCCCGGAGCAGTCCGGCTGCCGCCGTCCTCGGGTCCAGTCCCGGAGCGACCGCCACCGCGACCGCGGTGCGGCCCAGGGCGAGGATCGCGGTCGGCGGCTCCGCCACCCGCTCCCCCACCGACACGACGGCGACCAGCGGTACCGTCCCGTCCTGCTCTGAGAGCCCGGCTTCGGCCCCGGCCCCGACGATCGCCGCCGTGAGCGCGACCGCGCCCTCCGCCTCGGCGAGCCGGACGGCGCCGGGCGGGCAGGGGCTGTCCCCGGCGACCAGGCAGCGGGCGCCGGTACGCCGTACGGCGTCGGCCACCGCTTCGGTGAGCCCGTCCGGGAGGCCGGAGAGCAGGACGTCGCCTGCCGGGCGCCAGCGGTCGGCCGGTTCCACCGTCTCGTAGTCGCGGACGGACACCCCGTCCGCGTCGATCCGGGCCTCGGGGTGGCCCTCGGCGATCACCGCGCAGAGCCGGGCCCGGGCCCGGGCGTCGACCACCGACGGGAGGATCACCGCGTGGTCGCCGGCGAGGACGGCCAGGCCGGTGCCGTCGGTGCCGAGGGTCCAGCGCGGGACGCCGGGTGCGGCGGGCGGTTCGGCGCCGGGCAGCGCGACGACGAGGTCGGGCCGTTCGTCGCCGGTCGTCCGGACGCGTGCGCCGTGCCGGGCCAGGGCCCCGGCGAGCGCGTCGGCCAGGTCGTCGTCGCCGCCGGGCGGGGCCAGGAGCAGCACGTCCTGGTCGAGGGTCGGGGCGGGTCCGTCCGGGACGCGCCGCCACCGGGCCGTCTGCACGGCCGGGAGCGGGGCGCCGGAGCGCAGCCGGCCGAGCGCCGCGAGGATCTGGGCGGGTGTCTCGTCCCCCCTCAGGTCGAGCAGGCCCAGTGCCGCGGCGAGGTCGTCGTTCTCCAACGCGGACCAGAGCGGGGCGAGGGTGCTGTCCGCCGGAGGAGCGGGGGCGGTGTGCGCCGGGGGCACGGGCACGGCAGCCGCCGGAGGCACGGGCGCGGTGTCCGCCGGAGCGGACGCCGTGGCCGCGGGCGCGAAGGGAGCGGGCACCGTGACCGTCGGCCAGTAGTGCCGGCTGCGGAACGCGTACCGCGGCAGCGGCACCCGGCGCAGCGGCCGGCCCTCGTGGACGGCCGCCCAGTCCACCGTGACCCCGGACGTGTGCAGGGCCGCCAGCGCCTCGGTGGCCGCGCGGACGTCGGTGCGGTCCCGGCGCAGCAGGGCGACGGGCCGGGTGGGGAGGTCGGGCAGGCAGGCCGCGGCGGCCGGGGCGAGCACCGCGTCGGGGCCGGCTTCCAGGAACGCGGTGGCCCCGTCCTGGTGGGCACGGTGGACGGCGTCGGCGAAGCGGACCGATCCGCGCAGCTGGTCCACCCAGTAGTCGGCGGTGTCCATGGGCGCGTCGGTGCGGACGGTGGAGACGACGGGGATCAGGGCCGTCCCGAAGCGCACCGCCTCGGCGGTCTCGCGGAACTCGGCGAGCGCCGGTTCGACGAGCGGTGAGTGGAAGGCGATGCCCACGTTGAGGCGGCGGGTGCGGTGCCCCCGGACCGCGAGGTCGGCGGCGAGCGCCGTCACGGCCTCGTCGTCCCCGGAGAGGACCACGGCCGCCGGTCCGTTGACGGCCGCGATCGCCACCTGGTCCTCGCGGCCGTCGAGCAGGGCGAGCACCTCGTCCTCGGACGCGCGGACCGACACCATCGCTCCGCCCGGCGGGAGGGCGCCGAGCACCCGGCCCCGGGCGGTCACCAGGGCGGCCGCCCGGTCGAGCGGGATCAGGCCGGACACGCAGGCGGCGGAGAGTTCGCCGACGGAGTGGCCGATCAGGAAGTCGGGCGTCACGCCCCAGGAGGCGAGCAGCCGGGCCTGGGCCACCTGGAGGGCGAACAGCCCGGCCTGGGTGTACTCGGTACGGTCGAGCTGCCCTTCCTGAGCGGAGCCCTCCTCGCCGGGCGCCGCCACCCCGGACGAGCCGAACACCGCCTCGCGCAGCGGGCCACCCAGGTCGAAGTGCCCGCAGACCTCGTCGAAGGCCCGCGCGTACGCCGGGAAGGTCTCGTACAGTTCCCGTCCCATGCCCGGGAGTTGGCTGCCCTGCCCGGTGAAGAGCAGGGCGAGCCGGGGCCGTCCGGCGGTGGCGCGCCGCAGGCCCGGGTCGGTCCGGCCGGCCGCCAGGGCGGTCAGGGCCGTCCGGAGGGCGGTCTCGTCGGTGCCGGTGACCGCCGCCCGGTACCGCTGGGCGGACCGGGTGGTGGCGAGGGCGCGGGCGACGGCGGGCAGGTCGGTGGTGTCGGCCGCCAGCAGGCGGGTGGCCTGGGCGGACAGGGCCGCCTCGGAGCGCGCCGACAGCAGCCACGGCACACCGTCCAGGTCGGGCCCGGTCGGCTCGGCGGTGTCCGCCGGGGGCGCCTGTTCGATCACCATGTGGACGTTGGTCCCGCTGATCCCGAACGAGGACACACCCATCCGGCGGGGGCCCGGACGCTCGGGCCAGGCCTGGGCCGAGCTGAGCAGGGCGACGTTCCCGGAGTTCCAGTCGACGTGCGGCGACGGCTCGTCGAGGTGCAGGCTGCGCGGCAGCAGCCCGTTCCGGATGGACAGGACGGCCTTGATGACGCCGGCGATGCCGGACGCCGCCTGTACGTGCCCGAGGTTGGACTTGAGCGAGCCGAGCCAGAGCGGCTCCGGGCGGTCCTGGCCGTAGACCGCCAGCACCGCCTGGGCCTCGATCGGGTCGCCGAGCACCGTGCCGGTGCCGTGTGCCTCGACGGCGTCCACGTCGGCGGGGCGCAGGCCGCCGGCGGCGAGGGCCGCCCGCATCACCTGTTCCTGGGCGCGGCCGTTGGGAGCGGTGAGGCCGTTGCTGGCGCCGTCGGAGTTGACCGCGCTGGCGCGCAGCACGGCGAGCACCTCGTGGCCGTGGGCGCGGGCCCGGGAGAGGCGCTCGACGAGCACCATGCCGACGCCTTCGCCGAGCGCGGTGCCGTCGGCGGCGGCGGCGAACGGCTTGCACCGGCCGTCGGCGGCCAGGCCGCGCTGGTGGCTGAACTCGACGAACACCATCGGGGTCGACAGCACGGTGACGCCGCCGGCCAGCGCGAGGTCGCACTCCCCCGCCCGGACGGACTGGGCGGCGAGGTGCAGGGCCACCAGGGACGACGAGCAGGCGGTGTCGACGGTGACGGTCGGGCCTTCCAGGCCGTACGTGTAGGCGACCCGGCCGGACAGCACGCCGCCGCCGACGCCGGGGGCGAGGAAGCCCTCGGCCGCGCCGTCCAGGAGGCGGCCGTAGTCCTGGTACATGGAGCCGACGAACACGCCGGTGCGGGTGCCGCGCAGCGTGGCGGGGTCGACCCCGGCGTCCTCGCAGGCCTCCCAGACGGTCTCCAGCAGGAGGCGCTGCTGCGGGTCCATCGCGACGGCCTCGCGCGGCGACACGCCGAAGAAGGCCGCGTCGAAGGCGGTCGCGCCGGCCATGAAGCCGCCGTAGCGGGTGGTGCTGACCGGGTCGGGGCCGTCGAGCCGGTCGAGCGGCCAGCCGCGGTCCTCGGGGAAGGGCCCGATGCCGTCGCGTTCGGCGCGCAGCAGTTCCCAGAGGTCGTCCGGGGTGCGGACGCCGCCGGGGAGCCGGCAGCCGATGCCGACGAGGACGACGGGGTCGTCCTGGTCGGCCTGCGCGGAGGGGGCGGCCGGCTGGACGGTCTGCGCGCCGGCGAGCAGGTCGTCCAGGTGGCGGGCCAGGGCGGCCGGGCTGGGGTGGCTGAAGACCACGGTCGCGGGCAGCCGCAGGCCGGTGGCGACGGAGAGGCGGTTGCGCAGTTCGACGGCGCTGACCGAGCCGAAGCCGACGTCCTTGAAGGCCCGGTCGGGGTCGACGAGGTCGGGCGAGCTGTGTCCGAGGACGGCGGCGGCGTGTCCGGCCACCAGGTCGAGCAGGACCCGCTGCCGGTCGGCCGGGGCCTTGCCGGCGAGGCGGCGGCCCAGTTCGGGGTCGACGGCCGCACCGCCGCCGGCGGCGGTGCGGCGGGCGGGGGCCCCGACGAGGGCGCGCAGCGCGGCGGGTACCCCGTCGCCCACGGCGCGCAGGGCGGCCGGGTCGATCCGCATGGGTGCGAGCACGGGCTCGTCCGAGGCGAGGGCGGCGTCCAGGGCGGCGAGGCCGGCGCGGTCGGACAGCGCGAGGAAGCCGGAGCGGCCGAAGCCGTCGCGGTCGACGCCCTCGGTCATGGTGCTGTCGGCCTCCCACAGGCCCCAGGCGAGCGAGACGCCGGGCAGGCCCTGGGCGTGGCGCAGCCGGGTCAGGGCGTCGAGTCCGGCGTTGGCCGCCGCGTAGTTGGCCTGTCCGAAGCCACCGAGCAGGCCGGCCGCCGAGGAGAAGAACACCAGCCGCGCGTCGGGCAGGAGGGCGTGCAGGTGCCGGGCCGCGTCGAGCTTGGGCGCCAGCACGCGGGTGAGGCGCTCCGGCGTCAGTTCGGTGACCAGGACGTCGTCCAGGACGCCCGCGGCGTGGACGACGACGGTGAAGCCGGCGCCGTCGACCAGCCGGGCCAGCGCGGCGCGGTCGCCGACGTCGCAGGCGGCCGTCTCGACCGTCGCGCCGGCGGCGGTCAGCTCGTCGGCGAGTTCGGCCGCGCCGGGGGTCTGTGCTCCGCGCCGGCCGACGAGCACCAGGTCGCGCACGCCGTGGGTGTCGACCAGGTGGCGGGCGACGAGCTGTCCGAGGGTGCCGAAGGCCCCGGTGATCAGGACCCTGTCGGGCCCGGCGTCCGGGTCGTCGCCCGGGTCGTCACCCGGGTCCGCCGCCGAGCCGCCGGCCGAACCGGCACCCGGCCCCGCGCCCGGTGCGGCGCGCTCCAGCCGGAGCACCGTGGCGGCGCCGTCGGCCAGCGCGATCTGCGGCTCGCCGGCGGCCAGCGCGGCGGGTATCGCGGCGAGCGTCGCGTCGGAGTCGTCGGCCAGGTCGAGCAGCAGGAAGCGGTCGGGGTGTTCGACCTGGGCGGAGCGCACCAGGCCGGCCACGGCGGCCTCGGCGACGTCCTCGCCGACCCGGCGGGTGACCACGACGAGGGTCGCGGCCCGGGCCCCCTCGTCCGCGAGCCATTCCTGCACCGTCGCGAGCGCGCGCGCCGCCGCGTCGGCCGGGTCGCCGGTCGGCGCCGGGACGAGGACGAACGGCGCGGCGTCCGTGGCGGGCCGGCGCTTCAGCAGCGCGGCGAGGTCCGGGTCGGGCACCACGTAGTCGACGGCGGCGCCGCCGGGCAGGGCGCGCGCCACCCAGCGGGGGCAGAGCAGGTCGCGGTTGTCCGCCCGGACCAGGGCGCCCTCGGGCAGCGGGCGCAGCACGAGGGTGTCCACGGAGGCGACCGGCGCGCCCGACGGGTCGGTCAGTTCGATCCGGACGGCGTCGGGGCCGGCGGCGGTGACGGCCACCCGGACGGTGTCGGCGCCGCTCGCGTGCACCCGCACGCCCGACCATTCGAAGGGCAGCGAGGGCCGGTCGTGCGGCCCGGTGAGGAAGCCGCCGAGCGCCACCGGGTGCAGGCAGGCGTCGAGCAGCGCGGGGTGCAGGACGAAGCCGTCCGGCTCGATGCCGGGCAGCACGACCTCGGCGAACATGGCGCCGTCGCGGCCGCGCCACAGGGCCCGTACGCCGCGGAAGGTCGGGCCGTACGGCAGTCCGGCGCCGCGCAGCCGCGCGTAGAGCTCCTCCACGTCGAGCGGTTCGGCGCCGGCCGGCGGCCAGGCGGCCGGTGCGGGCGCCGGTTCGGCGGCGGCGGGCAGCAGGACGGCGGTGGCGTGGGTGGTCCAGTGGCCGGTGCCGCCGGTGCGGGTGTGCAGGGTCAGGGCGCGGGAGCCGTCCTCGGCGGGCGCCGCGATGTCGAGCCGGACCCGCACCTCGGTGTCCTCGGGCAGGACGACCGGGGTGAGCAGGGTGAGCTGGTCGACGACCGCGCAGCCCACCTCGTCGCCGGCCCGGGCGGCCAGTTCGGCGATGGCCGCGCCCGGCAGCATCACCAGTCCGTCGACGACGTGGTCGGCGAGCCAGGGCAGGGCGGTCAGGGAGAGCCGGCCGGTGAGGACGGTCTCCTCGTCGCCGACGCGGGCGCGCAGGACGGGGTGGTCGACGAGGTCCAGGCCCAGGGCGGCCGGGTCGTCGTCGGCGCGCCAGTACGGCTCGGTGACGAAGGCGGTGGTGGGGAGCTCGACGCGGCGGGCGCCGGGTGTCACCGCCGACCAGTCCGGCCGTACGCCCCTGACGTGCAACTGGGCGAGCGCGGTGAGCAGTTGGGCCTGGCCGCCCTCGTCGCGGCGCAGCGTGTGCACGACGGCGACGTCGGCGTCGAGCGCCTCGACGGTCTCCTGCGCCCCGGTGGCGACCACCGGGTGCGGGCTGACTTCGAGCAGGGTGGTGCAGCCGCGCCGGACGAGCGCGGTGACGGCCTCGTCGAAGCGGACCGTCTCGCGCAGGTTGCGGTACCAGTAGTCGGCGTCGAAGGCGTCGTCGCCGTCGATCCACCGGCCTTCGACGGAGGAGAAGAACGGCACCTCGGGGGCGCGCGGGCGCACCGGCGCGAGCGCCTTCAGGACCTCGTCGCGGACGGCCTCGACGTGGAAGCAGTGCGAGGCGTAGTCGACGTCGACGCGGCGGGCCCGCACCTCCTCGGCCTCGCAGGCGGCGAGGAGTTCGTCCAGCGCGTCGACGTCACCGGAGACGACGGCCGAGGAGGTGCCGTTGACGGCGGCGACGGCCAGCCGGCCGTCCCAGCGGCCGAGCCGCTCGCGGACCTGGTCGGCGGGCAGGGCGACGGACATCATCCCGCCGCCGCCGGAGAGCGCCAGCAGGGCCCGGCTGCGCAGGGCGACCACCCGGGCGGCGTCGGCCACGGTGAGCGCGCCGGCCACGCAGGCCGCGGCGATCTCGCCCTGGCTGTGGCCGACCACGGCGGTGGGCCGGATGCCCAGCGAGCGCCAGACGTCGGCGAGGGCGACCATCACGGCGAACAGGGCGGGCTGGACGACGTCGACCCGTTCGAGGTCCCCCTCGCCGCGCAGCACGGCCTCCAGGTCGAAGTCGGTGTGCGGGGCGAGCGCGGCCGCGCACTCGGCGATCCGGGCCCGGAACACCTCGTTGGTGTCGAGCAGTTCCACCGCCATGTCGCGCCACTGCGAGCCCTGGCCGGGGAAGAGGAAGGCCACCCCGCCGGCCGGGCCGACGGTGCCCTCGACCACGGTCGGCGAGGGGCGGCCGGCCGCGAGTTCGGCCAGGCCCGCCGTCAGTTCCGCGCGGTCGGCGCCGCGGACGACGGCGCGGTGCTCGTGCGCGGCCCGGGTGGTGGCCAGGGAGAGGGCGATGTCGCCCGGTCGCAGGGCGGGCCGCCCGGCCAGGTGGCCGGTCAGGGCCTCGGCCTGGGCGCGCAGCCCGGCGGCGGACCGGCCGGACAGCGGCCAGATCCACGGCCCGGACGCGGCGCCGGGGGCGGGGGCGGGGGCGGTAGCGGACCCGGACACCGGCTCGGCGGGTTCGGCGGGTTCGTCCCGGTCGGCCGCCGCGGGCGGCTCCTCCAGGATCACGTGGGCGTTGGTGCCGCTGACGCCGAACGAGGAGACGGCGGCCCGCCGGGGTTCGGCTCCGGCCGGCCAGGGCGTGTCCTCGGCGAGCAGTTCCACGGCGCCCGCCGACCAGTCGACGTACGGGGTGGGCTCGTCCAGGTGCAGGGTCCTGGGCAGCATGCCGTGACGCATGGCCATGACCATCTTGATGATCCCGGCGACGCCGGCCGCGGCCTGGGTGTGCCCGAGGTTGGACTTGATCGAGCCCAGTCGCAGCGGCTCGGGGCGCTCCTTGCCGTAGGCGGCGATGACGGCCTGGGCCTCCACCGGGTCGCCCAGCGGGGTGCCGGTGCCGTGCGCCTCGACGACGTCGACCTGGGCGGGGGTGAGGCCCGCGTCGACCAGGGCCTCGCGGATGACCCGCTGCTGGGCGGGGCCGTTGGGCGCGGTGAGGCCGTTGCTGGCGCCGTCCTGGTTGACGGCGGTGCCGCGCACCACCGCGAGGACCGGACGGCCGGCCGCGAGCGCCACCGACAGCCGCTCGACCACGAGGACGCCGACGCCCTCGGACCACGCGGTGCCGTCGGCGGCGGCGGCGAACGGCTTGCAGCGGCCGTCGGGGGCCAGTCCGCGCTGGCGGCTGAACTCGACGAAGGCGGCCGGGGTCGCCAGCACCGTCGCGCCGCCCACCAGCGCCATGTCGCACTCGCCGCGCCGCAGGGCCTTGACGGCCAGGTGCAGGGCGACCAGCGAGGAGGAGCAGGCGGTGTCCACGGTGACGGCGGGGCCGCGCAGGCCGAGCTGGTAGGCGACCCGCCCGGAGACGACGCTGCCCGCGCCCTGGGCGCCCGGGTAGTCGTGGTGCATCACGCCGGTGTAGACGCCGGTGCGGCTCTCCCGCAGGGCGGTCGGGTCGAGGCCGGCCCGTTCCACGGCCTCCCAGGAGGCCTGGAGGATCATCCGCTGCTGCGGGTCGGTGTAGTGGGCCTCCTTGGGCGAGATGCCGAAGAACCCGGCGTCGAACTCGGCGGCGTCGTGCAGGAAGCCGCCCTGGAGGACGGTGGTGGTGCCGGGGTGGTCCGGGTCGGGGTGGTAGAGCGCGTCGAGGTCCCAGCCGCGGTTGGCGGGGAAGCGGCTGATGCCGTCCCGGCTCTCGGCGACCAGGTCCCACAGGTCGTCGGGCGAGGCGACGCCGCCGGGGTAGCGGCAGGCCATGCCGACGATCGCGATCGGCTCGGCGGAGCGGTCCTGGAGGTCGCGAAGCCGGCGCTTGGTCGACTGGAGTTCCGCGGTGACCCGCCGCAGGTACTCGCGCAGCTTGTCGTCGGTGGTCATCGGGTACGGTCCTCCAGTCCCGGCAGCGGGCTGCCGAGTTCAGCGTCGATCAGGGCGAAGACCTCGTCGTCGGTCGCGGTCTCGAAGGGGTCGAGCGTTCCCGGCGCGGCGGTCGGCGTCAGCTCGTCGAGCAGGCCGCGGACGCGGTCGGCGACCCGGTCGCGGGCGAGGTCGTCGGTGGCGGCGGCGGCGAGCTCGGCGGCCAGCCGGTCGAAGGCCGCGAACAGGGACGGCAGGTCGCCCGCGTGGTCGGCGCCGGCGAGCCGCTCGTCGAGGTGGGCGACCAGGTCGGCCGGGGTGGGGTGGTCGAACACGAGGGTGGCCTCCAGGACCAGGCCGAGCGCGGCGCCGAGCCGGTTGCGGAACTCGACCGAGCTCAGCGAGTCGAAGCCGAGCTCCTGGAAGGAGCGGTCGGACTCGATCGCGCCGGCGTCGGCGTAGCCGAGCACCGCGGCGGCCTGGCCGCGCACGACGGCCGACAGGCGGGTGCGCCGTTCGTCCGGGTCGAGCGCGGCGAGCCCCGCGAGGGCGGGGTCGGCCGCGGCCGGCGCGGGCGGGACGAGCGCGCGCAGCAGGTGCGGGACGGCGGCGGCGCGGCCGGGGGTGAGCCGGATCGCGGTCACCTCCGGCTCGGTTCCGGCCAGGGCGGCGTCGAGCATCCGCAGCGCGGCGTCCGCCGGCAGCAGCTCGATGCCGGCGCGGGAGAGCCGGGCGCGGTCGGCGGTCATGCCCTCGTCCGTCGCCCAGGGGCCCCAGGCCACCGAGACGGCGCGGCCGCCGCCCGCGACCCGGTGCCGGGCGAGGGCGTCGAGGTAGGCGTTGGCCGCGGCGTAGTTGCCCTGGCCGGGGCCGCCGAGGACGCCGGCGACCGAGGAGAACAGCACCAGGTCGGCGTCGGGCAGCAGCTCGTGCAGGTGGCCGGCGCCGTCGGCCTTCGGGCGCAGCACCGCGTCGAGGCGTTCGCCGTCGAGGGCGGTGACCACCCCGTCGTCGAGCACGCCCGCGGCGTGGATCGCGGTGGTGACCGTCCGTCCGGCCAGCAGCGCGGCGAGCGCGGCGCGGTCGGCGACGTCGCAGGCGGCGGTCTCGACGCGGGCGTCGAGGCCGGCCAGGCCCTCCGGGGCCCGGCCGCTGCGGCTGACCAGCAGGAGGTCCCGGACCCCGTGCCGCTCGACCAGGTGGCGGACGACCGGGCCGGCCAGGGCGCCGCCGGCGCCGGTGACCAGGACGGTGCCGTGGCCGCGCGGGGCGGGTTCGGCCGTCCCGGCGGGCATCCGGACCAGGCGGGCCGCGCGGACCTCGCCGTCCCGCAGGGACAGCTGCGGCTCGTCGGAGCCCAGGGCGGCGGCCAGGTCGGCGAGGCCGTCGGCCTCGACCAGGGTGAACCGGCCGGGGTGCTCGGACTGCGCGGAGCGCACCAGGCCCCAGGCGGCGGCGGTGGCCGGATCGGGCGCGGTGGTGAGCAGGACGAGCCGGGCGGCGGCGAACCGCTCCGCCGCCAGCCACTCCTGGACCAGGTCGAGCACCCGCCGGGTCAGCGTGTGGGCGGCGGCGGCGCCCGGGCCGTCCGAGGCGACGGGCAGCACGACCACCGGCGGCACGTCCGCCAGCGCGGACAGCTCCGCCGCGCGGACGACCTCGGCGCCGGACGCCGCCAGGGCGGCCGCGGCGCCGGCCGGGTCGGGGCCGACCACCGCGTAGCGGGCGGCCCGCTCCGGGCGGGGCGGGTCCGCCGGGACCCACTCGACCCGGTACAGCGGGTCGGCCGGGGCTCCGGCCGCGCGCAGGACGACCGACTCGACGGTCGCGACCGGGCGCCCGGCGGGGTCGGTGAGCCGGACCTCGACGGTGTCGGGGGTCAGGTGGGCGACCCTGGCCCGGGCGGCCGTCGCGGCGGGGGCGTGCACCCGGACGCCCGTCCAGGCGAAGGGCAGGCGCGGGCGGTCGCCGTCGAGGACGCCGGTGAGCGCCACCGCGTGCAGGGCGGAGTCGAGCAGGACCGGGTGCAGGGCGTAGGGCCCGGCGTCGCCGCCGGGCACCTCCACGTCGGCGTACACGGCCCCGTCGGCGCGCCAGGCACGGCGCAGCCCCCGGAAGGCCGGGCCGTACCCGGTCAGGCCCTCGTACAGCCGGGTGACGTCGATCTCCTCGGCGTCGCCGGGCAGCGCCGGCGTGCTCGGGGTGTCGGCGGGGGCGGGGTCGAGGGCGCCGGTCGCGTGCCGGGTCCAGGCGCCGCCCGCCGGGCGGGCGTGCAGCTCGAACTCGCGCCGGCCGTCCGCGCCGGGGGGCCGGACGGTGACCCGCAGGTCGGCGTCGTCGAACAGCAGCGGGGCCTGGATCACCAGTTCGGCGATCCGGGGGCAGCCGAGCCGGGCCCCGGCGTGCAGGACCAGGTCGACGAGGAAGGCGCCGGGGACGATGGCGGTGCCGTCCACGGTGTGGTCGGCCAGCCAGGGCGCTCCCGCCGGGGAGGTCCGCGCGGTGAGCACGTCCCCGTCGGCCAGTTCGATCAGCTCGACCCCCTCGGCCTGCGGGCGGGCGCCCACCCGGCCGGTCTCGACCCAGTGGCGCTCGCGGGCGAACGGGTAGCCGGGCAGCGACAGCCGGCGCGGGCGCGCGGGCGGGGCGAGGGTGGTCTCGGCGCCCCCGACCCAGGCGCGGGCCAGGGTGTGCGGGTCGCCGGCCTCGGCGGGCGCCGCGCCGCGCCGACGGCGGCCTCGGTAGCCGGTCCCGGCGCGCAGGGCCTCGGCGAGCTCGGCGGTGGTGGTGGCGACGACGGCGAGCCGCTCGTCCAGGTGGTCGCGGCCGGCCCAGAGGGTGTAGGCGAGCGCCTCGGCGTCCACGGCCGGGACGTGCGTGGCGAGCCGGGCCGCCAGGTCGGCGGGGGTGGTGCCCCCGTCGATGAGCGGGCGGACGCCGAAGGCCGTCTCGACGCGGTGCGCCAGTTCGGCCAGGCGCGGGTAGTCCAGGCCGAGTTCGGCCAGCGGTTCGCGCGGGTCGGCCCGGAAGCCCACCACCTCGGTGAGGATCGCCTCCAGCGCCGGGGCCGCGTCCCCGTGGGCCGTCCGCTCCAGGTGCGCGAGCAGGGCCTCGACCACGGCGTCCAGCCGGGTGGCGTCCTTGGCGGAGAGCACGAACAGCCGGGGTTCGGCCGGCGCCGGTGCCACCGCCTCGGCGGGGTGCTCGGTCAGCACCAGGTGGGCGTTGGCGCCGCCCGCGCCGAAGGAGCTGATCGCCGCCGTGCGCGGCCCGCCCTCCGGCGCGGCCCACGGCTCGGTGGCGCGCTGCACGCGGAAGCGCGAACCGGCCCAGTCCACGGCGGGGTTGAGCGGATCCGCGTGCAGGGAGGGCACGAGCTGCCCGTGCCGGAACTGGAGCACGACCTTGCTGACGGCGGCAATGCCGGCGGCCGACTCCAGGTGGCCGATGTTCGACTTGACCGAGCCGATCGGCCAGGGGCCGCGACCGGCGCCGACCTCGTCGAACGCCCGCTCCAGGGCGTCGAGTTCGATCGGGTCGCCGAGGCTGGTGCCGGTGCCGTGCGCCTCCAGGTAGCCGATGGCGTCCGGGTCCACGCCGGAGCCGGTCAGCGACCGGACGACCAGCGCGGCCTGGGAGGCCGGGTTGGGCACCGAGAAGCCGCCGGTACGGCCGCCGTGGTTGAGGGTCGTGCCCCGGATGACGGCGTGCACGTGGTCGCCGTCGCGCAGCGCGTCGCGCAGCGGGCGCAGCAGCACCACGCCGACCCCCTCGCCGGGCACGTAGCCGTCCCCGCCCTCGCCGAAGGCCCGGCAGCGGCCGTCGGTGGAGAGGAACGACGACTGGCTCAGCAGCAGGTACTTGTTGGGGTGGACGTGCAGGTTGACGCCGCCGGCCAGCGCCGCCTCGCAGTCGCCCCGCCGGATCGCCTCGACGGCGAGGTGGATCGCCGTCAGGGACGAGGAGCACATGGTGTCGAGGGCGATGCTCGGCCCGCGCAGGTCGAGGAAGTACGAGACCCGGTTGGCGATCGAGGCGCTGAACGAGGACGGCACCACGCCGGGCTCCTCCCGGACCCCGTGCAGCTGGTACTGGTTGTACATCACCCCGGCGAACACCCCGACGTCCCGGCCCCGCCAGGCCGAGGGGGCGTGGCCGGCCTCCTCGAAGGCGTGCCACGCCTCCTGGAGGAACAGCCGCTCCTGCGGGTCCAGGACGGCGGCCTCGTTCGGCGCGATGTGGAAGAACGCGGCGTCGAACTCGTCGATGCCGTCGACGAAGCCGCCCCAGCGGCCGTACGAGCGGCCGAACACGCCCTTGGTGTCGCTGTGGATCGCCCGGTGGTCCCAGCGCTCTGCGGGCACCTCGGTGATGCAGTCGCGGCCGGTGCGCAGGTTCGCCCAGAACTCGTCCAGGTCGCGGGCCATCGGGTAGCGCCCGCTGATCCCGACGACGGCGATCGCGTCGTCGTCGCGGACGTCCGGAACATCCCGGACGTCCGGGACGGCGGTCCGCTCAGCGAGGGGCGCGGGCGCGGCCTGACGGACCGGTGCGGGCTCGGGCGCCGGCTCGGGGGCCGTCTCCGCCACGGGCCCGAACTCGCCGGTGATCCGGGCCGCCGACCCGACGAGGGCGACCAGGTGCGGGCGGCCGCTGCCGATCGCCCGCGTCAGGATGTCCACGGCGGTCGGGGTGTCCATCGCCCGCAGGCCCATCCGCCGCAGCCCGGCGGTGTCCAGCGGCATCCCGCCCTCGGCCCAGGCCGGCCAGCCGACCGAGACCACGCCCGGCTTGCCCTCCGCGAAGCCGTCCAGGAAGGCGTTGGCGCAGGCGTAGTCGGCCTGGCCGGGGTTGCCCCACGCCCCCGCCGTGGAGGAGAAGAGCGCCAGGAAGTCCAGCCCGAGGTGCCGGGTCGCCTCGTACAGGTGGCGGGCGCCGTCGACCTTGGGCGCGAGCACCGCGCGGACGTCCTCGGCGGCCTTGCCCGCGATCAGCCCGTCGCGCAGCACGCCGGCGGCGTGGACCACGCCGTGCAGCGCGCCGAACCGGGACACCGCCAGGTCGACGACCCGGCGCACGTCCTCGGCGCGGGTGACGTCCGCCGCCGCGACGGCGACCTCCGCCCCGAGGGCGGTCAGCTCGGCGCCCACCGACGGGTCGGCGGCGGTGCGCCCGCAGAGCACCAGGCGGGCCCGGACGGTCCGGGCCAGGTGGCGGGCCAGGGCCAGGCCGGCCCCGCCGAGGCCGCCGGTGATCAGGTAGACGCCCCGGTCGCGCAGCCGCGCGGGGTGTTCCGGGGCCGGCACCGGCCGGACGTCCCGGACCTCGCGCCGCCCCCGGGTGTAGCGGACGTCCGGGTCCGGGACGCCCGCCGCGAGTTCGGCCAGCGCGTCGGCGGTGTGCGGGGAGCGCACCACGCCCGCCCGGACGTCCGGCTGCTCCCGGCGCAGGGTCCGGAACAGGGCCACGACGGCCTCGACCGGCGCGTCGTCGGCGAGGTGGAGGGCGAGGCGGACCGGGCCCCGGCGGGCGCGCAGCAGGGCCGCGGCGAAGCCGGTCAGGGCGACCGCCTCGGCCGCGACGTCCTGCGGATCGGCGGGGATCCAGAGCACGTCCGAGGCGGCGGAGCCGGCGAGCAGGGCCGGCCAGTCGTGGGCGGTGGCCGCGTCGACGGTCAGCACGGCGGCCGGCGGCGCGGCCGCGGGCAGCGGCTCGGCCCGCCAGTGCGGCGCGAACCAGACCACCTCGGCGGGCACGTCCTCGACCGGGGCGGCGGGAACCGCCGGAGCGACCGGAGCGGCGGGTACGGCCGGAGCCGCCGGGGCCGCGACGGCGCCCGCCACCGGCTGGAACTCCCGCAGGTGCTCGGCCAGGGCCGCGAAGGTGTTGTGCTCGAACAGCAGCGTCGGCGAGAAGTCCCGGCCGAACGCGCCCTCCAGGTCCGCGGCGATGCCCAGCAGGCCCGAGGAGTCCAGGCCCAGCTCGTAGAAGCCCGCCTCCTCGTCGAAGTCCGCCCGGTCGAGGCGGTCGGCGAGCAGCCGGCGCACGACGGCCTCGCCCGACTCCCGGGCGGGCGCGGCGGCCTCCGGCCGGACGACGGCGGCCTCGCCCGACTCCCGGGCCGGCGCGGCGCCCTCCAGCCGGGTGATGGCGGCCTCGTCCCGGACCCGCTTGGAGGTCAGGCCCCGCAGCCAGAGCCGCAGTTGCCCGTGCTCGTCGTGGAAGCTCAGGTCGCAGGTGGTCAGGTCGCCGTCCGCACCGGCCGGGCGCGGCGGGGCCGCGACCACCAGGTTGCGCGTCCCGAGCGGACCGCGGGCGCGGAACGACTCGATCAGCATCGGGATGTACGGCCGCGCCCCACCGCCCACGTCCCCGGTGGCGAACGCCGTCGGCAGCAGTGTCGAGGAGTCCAGCGCGGCCGGGTGCAGGTGGAAGTACTCGGCGTAGTCCGCGGCCTGCGGGCTCAGCGCGAGGTCCGCCAGCAGTTCGCCGTCCCCGACGTGCAGCGTGCCGCGGGCCCGCATGAAGTCGCCGTGCTCGATTCCGGTGCGCCGCACGGTCGCGTACAGCTCCGCCATGTCGACGGTGCGGGCGGCCCGCGTGCGCAGACCGGCCGGGTCCACCGACTCCACGGGGAACGGCAGGTCAAGCAGGAGCCGGCACTCGAACAGCGGCTCGACCTCGCCCGACGGCCGCCGGGTGCCGGTGGCCGACACCTGGTAGCCGCCGCCGTCGGCGGTGAACCGGATCGTCACCTCGGTGTCGAAGTCCGGTCCGGCCGCCACGGGGTTGCGGAACAGGATCCGGCGCAGTTCCACCCGCTCGGTGTCGACCCCGCGTGCCAGCAGGACGCGGTAGATCATGTCGAGGAACGACACGCCGGGCAGGATGCGGGTGCCGTGCACCCGGTGGTCGCGCAGCACCGGGTCGGTCCCGCGCACCACCACGGTGCAGGTCAGGCCGTCCAACGCGTTCATTGCTTGCCTCCCGGCACGGACTGGATCTGGAGCTCGAAGAACGGCGCCGGCCGCACGGGCCCGGACGCGGGGACCGGCGGCTGGGCCGGCCGGTCGAACCAGAACCACCGCCGCTGGTAGCGGGGCGGGTCCAGCGGGGTCTGGGACGGGACGTGGCCGGCCGGGGCCTGGCGCACCACCAGGTGCGCGTTGGTGCCGCCGAACCCGAACGAGCTGACGGCGGCCCGGCGGACGCCCTCGCGGCCCTCGAACGGCCGCAGCTCCCGGACCGGGAACAGCGGCGACTCGTCGAACCGGAAGCGCCGGTTGAGCGTCGCGCAGTGCAGCGTGGGCGGCAGCTGCGCGTGGTGGACGGAGAGCACCACCTTGATCAGTCCGGCGATGCCGGCCGCGCTCAGGGTGTGGCCGATGTTGGTCTTCACGCTGCCGACACCGCAGAAGCCGATCTCGTCGGTGGCGCCGCGGAAGGCCTCGGTGAGCGCCTTCAGCTCCATCGGGTCGCCGATCATCGTGCCGGTGCCGTGTGCCTCCACGTAGCCGATCTGGGTCGGCCGGACGCCCGCGTCCGCGAGCGCCGCCTCGATCACCGCCCGCTGCGCGCGGGGGTTCGGCGTGGTGATGCCCATGGTGCGGCCGTCGTTGTTGACGGCCCCGCCCTCGATCACGGCGTAGATCCGGTCGCCGTCCCGTACCGCGTCGGCCTGGCGCTTGAGCAGCAGCATGCCCGCGCCCTCGCCGAGGACGATGCCGTCGGCCCGCTCGTCGAAGGTGTGGCAGCGGCCGGTCGGCGACAGCGCGCCGGCCTCGCTCATGCCGACGAACGGCACCTCGTCGAGGAGGATGTCCGCACCGCCCGCGAACGCCAGGTCCGACTCCCCGGTGCGCAGGCTCTGCGCCGCCAGGTGCACCGCGACCAGCGCCGAGGAGCAGGCCGAGTCGATCACCACGGACGGCCCGCGCAGGTCGAGGAAGTGGGACAGCTGGGCGGCGATGAAGTTCTGCGCCAGCCCGCTGATCGCCTGCGGTCCCCCGGTGCTGTGGTGCGCGCCGAAGTTGGCCGCCCGGGCGCCCGCGAAGACGCCCACCCGCCGGCCGCCGACGTCGGCGGCGGTGAGCCCGGCGTCCGCCAGGCACTCCGCGCCGGTCTCCAGGATCTGGCGGACCAGCGGGTCGACGTGCGCGGCGCCCGCCGGGTCCAGCCGGAAGTACTCGGGGTCGAACCGCTCGATGTCCTCCAGGAAGCCGCCCCACTTGCTGATGGTGGTCCCGGGCTCCTGGACGGGCCGCCAGAACCGCTCCCGGTCCCAGCGGGACGCCGGGACCTCGGTCACCGAGTCCGTTCCGGACGCCAGGTTGCGCCAGAACGCGGCGTGGTCGGGCGCGCCGGGGAAGTGGGCGGCGATCCCGATGACGGCGATGCCGTCCCGCGAGGCCGCCGTCCGGGCGGGCCCGGACACCTCGGCGGAGGCGGCCGCCTCGGCCCGTACGGGCACCTCGGCGGACGCCGGTTCCGGTGCGGTCACCGGCGCGGGCTCAGCGGGCATCGGCGCGGGCACCGGCGCGGGTGCGGGCGCCTCGGCGGCGGGGAGCGCCGGGACCTGGTCCCGCAGCGCCGCCGCGAGCAGTGCCACGGTCGGGTTCTCCAGCACCGCCGACGGCTCGGCGACCACGCCGAGCTCCCGTTCCAGGGCGGCCAGGATCTGGGCCACCATGATCGAGTCCACCCCGAGGTCGGCGAAGTCGGCGTCCGGCCCCACCTGCGCGGGGTCCAGCCGCAGCGTCGCCGCGATCACCTCGGTCAACCGCCGGACCAGGGCCTCCCCGGCCGGTGCGGTCGGGGCGGCCGGCACGGCAGGGGCGGCCGGGGCGGCGTTCCCGCCCCGCTCGGCCTTCGGCCGGCCGGGCGCCGGCACCGCGAGCAGCGCACGGGCGTCGAACCGCCCGCCGTCCACCACGCAGGGCAGCACGACCGGCTCGGCCGCGGCCATCGCCCGGTCCAGCAGGTCGAGCCCGGCCTCCGGTTCGACGGCCCGCAGGCCCAGGCCCCGGTAGGCCGCGGTGTCGACCTCCGGCATGCCCGCCGACCGCCAGCTCGGCCACTGGACGGAACGCACGAGCGGCCCGCCCGTCGCCGCCCGGTACTCGGCGAAGCGGTCCAGCGCGGAGTTGGCCAGCGCGTAGTCGCTCATGCCGACCGCCAGCGCGGGCACCTGGCCGGCGACGGACGAGTACAGCACGACGAACCGCAGCGGGTCCTGCGCGCAGGCGTCCAGGAGGCCCTGGAGTCCTGTCGTCTTGGGTTCGAGCACCCGGCTGACGTCGGCGATCCGCTTGCCGATGAAGGCCGGGTCGGTCATCACCCCGAGGCCGGCGCAGTGCACGATCCCGGCGATCGGGCCCAGCTCGCGCCGGGCACGGTCGATCACCTCGGCGATCCGCTCCGGCGGGGCGCTCTCGACCAGCACCCGGACGCCCGGGCGGTCGAGCGCCGCGAGGTCTCGCAGACGGGCCGCCAGGGCGGGGTCGGTGGCCGGGTCGGCCAGCAGGGCCGGCCAGGCGGCCCGGTCGGGCAGCGCGGTGCGGCCGAGCAGGAGGAGCCGGTCGGCGCCCCGGTCGAGCAGTCGGGCCGCCACCAGCCGGCCGAGGGCCCCGGTCCCGCCGGTGATCACCACCGTCCGTCCGGCCAGGTCGGCGGACCAGTCCGCCCCCGGCCCGGCCTCGACGGCCTCGACGGCCTCGCGCAGCACCGGTGTGTGCCGCACTCCGCCGCGTACGCAGACCTCGGTCACCGGGTCGGTCGCGCCGAGTTCGGCCGCGACCGCCGCCCGCAGCTCGGCCGGCTCCAGGGAGTCGGTGTCGAGGGTGCGGGCGAGGATCCCCCGGTACTCGGCGGTGAGCATCCGGACGAGTCCGGCGAGCGCCGCGCCCCGCAGGGTCGGCCGCTCGGCGCGGAACGTCGTCAGGCCGTGCGTCAGGTGGAGGTAGGCGAACCCTCCGGCCCGGTGGGCCGCGACCAGTTCGCGCACCAGCGCGATCCGGGCCCAGTCGGCCTCCACCACGGCGGTGGGCAGCGCGGACACGTCGACCAGGTCGACGACGGCCCCGACCCGGCCGAGTGCCGCCGCGAGCTTCGCGCCGGCGGCCTCGTCGTCACCGTCCAGTCGGACCAGCTCGGCCGCCGGGCCGAACGCGGCCCGGGCCAGCGGCTCGGTCTCGGCGCTCACCAGCGCCACGATCCCGGCCGGCAGTTCGGCCGCGGGCAGCGGCGCGGCCTCCCAGTCCTTCACCAGCAGCAGCGAGGACGGCGCGTCCGGCCGCCGCTCCGGCTCGGGGGCGGTGCCGACCGCCAGCCAGTGCCGCTCGCGGGCGAACGGGTAGGTCGGCAGGGACACCAGCGGCGGCCGGTCGGCGCGCAGCGCGCTCCAGTCGATGTCGGCGCCGTCCTGCCAGAGCCGGGCGATCCGGTCGAGCCGGCCCTCGCGGACCAGCCGCGCCAGGTAGCTCGCGCCCTCCGGCTCGGCGAGCCAGGCGTGGTCGCCGTCGGCGGTGCCGCGCGCGGAGCCGCCGTCGAGGAAGGCGGCCAGCCGCTCCCGCAGCTGCGCCGTCGAGCCGGCGACCACGGCGAGCCGCACCGCCATCGGCACCCGCCCGACCTGGGAGGTGAAGGCGAGCGAGGCGAGCGACGGCCGCTCGCCCTCGGGCGTGCCGTCGAGGTGCGTGCCGTCGAGGCGTGCGAGGGTCGCGGCCGCGTACCGGCGCAGCGCCTCCTCGGTCCGGGCGGAGAGCAGGAACACCTCCTGCTCCGGCGCGGGCCCGGTCGCGGCGGCGGTCGCCGGGGCCGGCGGCTCCTCCAGGACGACGTGCGCGTTGACGCCGCCGAAGCCGAAGGAGCTGACCCCGGCGCGCAGCGGCAGCGCCGCTCCGGTGGCGTCCGCCGGTTCCCACGGGGTCGCGGCGGCGACCGGCTCGAACGGCGTGCCGTCGAGCTCGATCAGCGGGTTGAGCGTGCGCAGGTGGAGGGTCGGCGGCAGGGTCCGGTGCCGCATCGCCAGGACCACCTTGATCACCCCGGCGATGCCGGCGGCGGGCTCCAGGTGGCCGATGTTGCTCTTCACCGTCCCGATGCCGCAGGCGGTGGCCGGGCCGCCGGCGAGCGCGCGGTGGGCCCGGGTCAGGCCGTCGATCTCCACCGGGTCGCCGAGCGGGGTGCCGGTGCCGTGCAGTTCGACGTAGGACACCGACTCGATCGGCACGCCGGCGTCGCGGTAGGCGTCGACCAGCACGTCGGCCTGGGCCAGCGGGTTGGGCGCGGTCAGCGAGGAGGCGTGTCCGCCGTGGTTGACGGCGCTCCCCCGGATGACGGCGTGCACCCGGTCGCCGTCGGCGAGCGCGCGGGCGAGCGGCTTGAGCACCAGCACGCCCACGCCCTCCCCCTTGACGTAGCCGTCGGCCGCCGCGTCCAGCGCCTTGCAGCGGCCGTCCGGCGAGAGCACGCCGAGCTGGTTGCCCGCGACCACGGTCTGCGGCGAGAGCACCAGGCTCACCCCGCCGGCGATGGCCAGCTCGCTCTCCCCGGACCGCAGGGCGCGGACGGCGCGGTGCAGGGCCACCAGCGAGCTGGAGCAGGCGGTGTCGATGCTCTCGCTCGGGCCGCGCAGGTCCAGCAGGTACGAGATGCGGTTGGCCAGCATCGTGCGCGCCAGCCCGGTGCCGGAGTGGGCGTTGAGCTGCCCGCCGCCCTGCACCATCGCCTCGTAGTCGTTGAACTGCACGCCCGCGAAGACGCACACCCGGCGTCCGGCGAGCCGGTCGGCCCGGCAGCCGGCGTCCTCCAGCGCCGCCCAGGTGTGTTCGAGGAACAGCCGGTGCTGGGGGTCGATCACCTCGGCCTCGGCCGGCGAGATCTTGAAGAACAGCGGGTCGAAGCGGTCGACGTCGTCGAGGAAGCCGCCCCACCGGGCGGTGCCGCCGTACCGCCGGGACACCTCCCGCCAGTCCCAGCGGTCGGCGGGGGTCTCGGTCACGAGGTCCCGGCCGTCCGCGAGGTGCTGCCAGAACGCGTCCGGGTCGGCCGAGCCCGGGAACCGCCCGGCCATGCCGATGACGGCGATCGCGTCGTCCTCGGGCCGGGCCGCCTCCCGCGCCACGGGGGCCGTGAGCGCCGCCGGGGCCTGAGCCGCCGCCGGAGCTGCCACCAGGGCCGGGGCCGCCACGGGGGCGGCGGGCCGGGGGCGCAGCAGCGCCGGGTACTCCTCGGCGAGGTGGCGGGCGAGCTTGCCGATCGTGTTCGCACCGAACAGCGTCGTGGTCGGCACCGTCACGCCGTAGCGCTCCTCCAGCGCGGCGGACAGCGTCTGGAGGCCGAAGGAGTCCAGCCCGTACTCGCCGAAGCCGGCCTGCGGGTCGAGCGCCGACGGCGCCAGGCCCAGGTTCTCCGCGATCATCTCCCGGAGCTGGTCCGCGAGTTCACCCCCGGTGCCGGCGCCCGACGGCCGGGCCGCCGGAACCGCCGGAGCCACGGGAGCGGCCGGGCGCGCGGCCTCGCGGGTCCGCGTCGCGGCGACCTGCTCGCGCATCCGCTCCGGCTCCCCCGGCAGCACGGCCACCTGGGGCCGGCCGAGGCGCAGCACCAGGTCGAGCAGCCGCTCGCCCTCGTCGGCCTCCAGGTAGCGGAACCCGGTGGCGGCGAGGTAGCGGCTCTCGTCCTCCGCGTCCACGTGCATGCCGCCGTCGCGCCACATCGGCCAGTCGATCGCGACGGTGTGCCCGCTGCGGCCGCCCGCCGTGCGCAGCGCCTCGCGCTCCTCGGCGAAGCCGTCCAGGAAGCGGGCGCCGACCGCGTAGTCGACCAGGCCGTAGTCACCGAGCTGGCCGGCGAGCGAGGAGTAGAGCACGAAGACGTCCAACGGCTCGCCCGCGGTCACCTCGTCGAGCACCCTGGTGCCGTCGAGGCGCGCCCGCAGGTGCGTGCGGAACTCCGCGACGTCCTTGCCGGGCAGCGGTGTGCGGGAGGCCGTGGCGGCCAGGTGGAACACGCCGTCCAGCGCGCCCCACTGCTCCTTGACGGCGGTGACGACCGCCGCCATGGCGGCCCGGTCCTCCACCGCGGCCCGGAAGTACCGCACCTCGCCGAGCGCGCGCAGCCCGGCGAGCTCCTCGGCCCGGTCCGCCTCGGGCGACCGGCCGGTGAGGGCCACCTTGGCCCCGCGCGCCAGCAGGGTCCGGGCGAGCAGCAGCCCGAGCCCGCCGGCGCCGCCGGTCACCAGGTGGACGCCGCCCGGGCGCAGCGGGGACGGCTGCGCGGGCCGCGCGGCGATCTCCGTCAGGGTCCGGACCGTCCGGCCGGTCGCCGAGAGGCGGACGGCGGCCCCGGAGAGCCGCTCGGCCGCGACCTCGGCGAGCAGCGCGGCCTCGTCGACCGGGCCGGCCACCCGGACCACGCCGACGGCCGTGCCGGGCAGGGCGGCCCGCAGCGAGGCCTCGAAGCCGCCCCACGCCTCCGCCATGGCGCCCTCGGGCACCAGGACCTGGAGCCGCGCCGGGGCGCGGGAGGCCATCAGCGCGCGGGCGAGCAGGAACACCGACTCGGTGCCGAGGTCGGCGCGGTCCGGTGCGAGCAGCGGCCACTGGTGCACGACGCGGTCGGCCGCGACGGCGAGCAGCCGGGTGTAGTCCTCGGGCTCGGCGGGCCGGATCGTGACGGTGTCGCCGTCCTCGGCGTACGCGGTGCCGGCCAGGACGTGGACGGCGCCGGGGACCGGGAGGTCGCCGAAGACCAGCACCCGGTCGGTGCGCGGCACGGCCGCGGGGACGGGTTCGGCCGTCCACTGCGCCGCGAACAGGCTGACCGGCGGCGCCGGTCGGGCCGCGGCGGCCGGTTCGGCCGCGGGCACCGGTTCGCTCGCGGGCGCCGGTTCGGCGGCCGGCGCCGGGGTGCCGTCGGTGAACCAGTGCCGTTCGGCGGCGAAGGGGTAGCCGGGCAGGGAGCGCAGCGCCGGTGTCCCGGTCCGCCGGGCGGACCAGTCGACGGTCGCGCCGCGCACCCAGGCGGCGGCGGCCTCCTCGTCGCCGGGCCCGTCGAACCGCTCGGGGTCGGCGCCCCGCTCGACCCGGCCGAGGTGCAGGCCGGCGGTGTCCCCGGCGAGGAAGCGCCGCAGGGTGGCGAGCGCGTGCTCGGCCGAGCCGGTGACGAACGCCAGGCGTTCGGCGTGCGCGGCGCGGCCGCTCTGGAGGGTGTGCGCGGTCGCGGCGAGGTCGGGCGTCCAGCTGTCCGGCTTGTCCAGGAACGCCCGGGCGTGGGCGTGCAGCCGGTCCCGGTCGCGTGCGGAGAGGGCGAAGACGACCGGGGCGGTGGTGCCGGCCGGCTCGTCGTCGGCGCGGTACTCCTCCAGGACGACGTGGGCGTTGACCCCGCCGTAGCCGAACGAGCTCACGCCCGCGCGGCGCGGCACGCCGGGGGCCGATGGCAGCCACTCCCGGCCCGCCGAGGCGACCTCGAACGGGGTCCCGGCGAGCGCCAGGTGCGGGTTGGGCCGCTGCCCGTGCGGGTCGCCGGTGATCCGGCCGTGCCGCATCGACAGCAGCACGCGCAGGACGGCGGCGATGCCGGCGGCCGGTTCGAGGTGCCCGATGGTGTTCTTCAGCGCGCCGAGGGCGCAGTGCGGCGCCTCGGGCGCCGGGTGGCCCCAGTCGCGGTAGAGCTCCGCGAAGGCCTGGCGCAGCCCGTTGGTCTCGGCGGGGTCGCCGATGACCGTCCCGGTGCCGTGCGTCTCGATGTAGCCGATCGTCGCCGGGTCGACCCCGGCGGCGCGGTGCGCCTTGACGATGACCTCGGCCTGGGCGCGCGGGTTGGGCGCCGTCAGGGAGTTGGACCGTCCGCCGTGGTTGACGGCGGTGCCGCGCAGCACCGCGAGGACGGGGTTGCCGTCGGCGCGGGCCCGGCTGAGCCGCTTGAGCACGACGGCGCCCACGCCCTCGCCGCGCACGTAGCCGGCGGCGTCCTCGTCGAAGGCCCGGCCGACGCCGTCCGGGCTGAGCATCCCGGCCCGTTCGAGGGAGGCGAAGGTCACCGGCGACAGCATCAGGCTGACGCCGCCCGCGACGACGGTGTCGCAGTGCCCGAGGTACAGGGCCTCGGCCGCACGGTGCAGGGCGACCAGCGAGCTGGAGCAGGCGGTGTCGACGGGCTCGCTGGGGCCGCGCAGGTCGAGGTGGTACGAGACCCGGTTGGCCAGCATGGACGGGGTCAGGCCGGTCGACGAGTAGGCGTCGGTGGGGGTGCCGGAGCGCTGGATCAGCTCGGCGTACTCGGAGGAACCGACGCCGACGAACAGGCCGGTGTCGGTGCCGGCGAGGTCCGTCGGGTCGATGCCGGCGTCCTCCAGGGCCGTCCACACGGTGCGCAGCAGCAGGCGCTGGCGGGGGTCCATCCAGCGGGCCTCGCGCGGGGAGATGCCGAAGAACAGCGGGTCGAACCGGTCGATGTCCGGCATGAACCCGGCCCGGGTGATCCGGGTCAGGTCGGGGCGCAGCGCCGGGTCGCCGTGGTGGGCGCGGGCGTCCCAGCGGTCGGCGGGCACGTCCTCGAAGAGGTCGCCGCCGTGCTGCAGGTTGGCCCAGAACTCGTCCAGGTCGGCGGACCCGGGCAGGGTGCCGGCCATGCCCACGATCACCACCGGGTCGTCCTCGGCCGGGGCGGCCGCGGCCTGGATCTCGGCCGTGGCGGCGGTGGCGGTCTCGGCCGGGGCGGGCCGGTCCGCGCCGGGGAGGGCGTCCGGGTACTCGCGCACCAGCCAGGCGGCGAGCTCCTTCGGGGTGGGGGTGGCCAGCAGCTGGTCCGGGCCGACCGGCACCGTGAAGGCCTCCGAGACCTCGCCGGCCAGCCGGACCAGGCTGAGCGAGTCCAGGCCGTGGTCGTGGAAGGAGCCGGCCGGGTCGAGGTCGGCCACCGGGTAGCCGCTGACGGAGCCCAGCAGGTCCAGCAGCGCGGCCAGCACCCGGGCGCCGTCCGGTTCGGCCGACCGGGCGGCCGGGGCGGCGCCCGCCGGGGCCGCCGCAGCGGCGGAAGCCGGGGCGGCGGGGGCGACCGCGTCGATCCAGCAGCGGGTCCGCGCGAACGGGTACCCCGGCAGGGACAGCGGCCGGACCGGGCCCGGGTGGGCGCCCGCCCAGTCGAACGCCTCGCCGGCGGCCCAGCGGCGCGCGGTGCCCTCGGCGTCGGCCGGGGGCGGCACGGTGGCGGCGCCGGGTTCGGCGGTCGCGACGCCGGTGTACCCGACCGGACGCCCGGCGAGGAAGCCGGCCAGCGCGTCCGCGAGCGCCCGCGCCGAGTCGGCGACGACGGCGAAGCGGTGCGCCTGGGCCTCTCGCCCGACCTGGAGGGTGTACGCCAGCCGGCCGAGGTCGACGCCGGCTCCGGTGCCGGCCGCCGGGGCGGCCAGCTCGCGCAGGGTCGTGCCGCCGTGCACGGCCCCCGGGCGCACCGCGTCGGCGCGTCCGATCAGCCGCACGATGGTGGCCGGGTCCAGGCCGAGCTCGTCGAGCGGCTCGTCCACCGCCGTGACGGGCACGCCCGCCGCGGCCGCGAGGTCCGCCACGTCGACGGCCGGGCGCGCGGCGCGCAGCCAGGCCAGCGTCCGTTCGGCGACCCGGCGCAGGCCCTCCTCGTCGCGGGCCGAGAGCGGGAAGACGGCCGGTCCGGCCGGGGTGGCGGCCGGTTCGTCCCGCCGGTACTCCTCGACCACGAGGTGGGCGTTGGAGCCGCCCGCGCCGAAGGCGCTGATGCCCGCGCGCAGCGGCCCGGGGCCGGTCCACGGCGCGAGGTCGCGCTGGACCCGGAACGGCACCCGGCTCCAGTCGACGGCCGGGTTGAGTTCGTCCGCGTGCAGGGAGGGCGCCAGTTCGCGGGCCCGCATCTGCAGCAGGACCTTGGTGAGCGCGGCGATGCCCGCCGCCGACTCCAGGTGCCCGACGGAGGACTTCACCGAGCCGAGGGCGATCGAGCCGGCCGGCAGGTCGCCGAAGGCGCGGACGAGCCCGGCCACCTCGGCCGGGTCGCCGAGCGCCGTCCCGGTGCCGTGCGCCTCCACGTAGGAGACGCTGCCCGGTTCGACACCGGCCTCGCGCAGCGCCTCGGCGACGACCTCGGCCTGGGCGCCCGGGCTGGGCACGGCGAACCCGCCGGTCTTGCCGCCGTGGTTGACGGCGCCGGCCAGGATGACGCCGAGGATCCGGTCGCCGTCGCGCTCCGCCGCCGCGAGCGGCTTGAGCAGGACGGCGCCGACGCCCTCACCGGGCACCATGCCGTCGCCGTCGGCGGCGAAGCTGCGGCACCGGCCGCTGTCGCCGGTGAAGCCGCCGACCGCGAGCTGGCGGTACTTGCGCGGGTGCGGGGCGAGGTTGACGCCGCCGGCGAGCGCGTAGTCCGCCTTCCCGGCCGCCAGGGCCTCGCAGGCGAGGTGGATGGCGGTCAGCGAGGACGAGCACATGGTGTCGACGGCCAGGCTGGGGCCGTGCAGGTCGAGGACGTAGGAGACCCGGTTGGCGATGGAGGAGTACCCCATGCCGCCCGCGAGGCCCCGCTCGTCCTCGAACAACTGGTAGTGGCCGTACATGACGCCCACGTAGACGCCCACCCGGCTGCCGCGCAGGCGGGTGCGCGGGTAGCCGGCGTCCTCCAGGGCGTGCCAGGAGGTCTGCAGGAACAGCCGCTCCTGCGGGTCGGTCAGCTCGGCCTCGCGCAGGGACATCTGGAAGAAGCGCGGGTCGAACTCGTCGATGCCGTCGAGGAAGCCGCCCCAGCGGCTGACCGGCCGGCCGTCGGCGGCGGTCACCGTGCGGTGGTCCCAGCGCTCCGGCGGCACCTCGCGCACGCAGTCGCGGCCGGCCCGCAGGTTCGCCCAGTACGCCTCGGTGTCATCGGCGAGCGGGTAGCGGCCGGCGACGCCGATGATCGCGATGCGGTGGTCCGCCTCCGGGCGCGGCGCGGCCTGCGGCCGGGGCTCCGCCACCGCGACGGGGGCGGCGGCGACGGGGGCGGCGACCGGGGTAGCGGCGGGGGCGGCGACGACGGGGGCGGGCCGCTCGGGGAGCAGCGCGCGGACGGCGGCGGGGTGCCGCTCCACCAGGTAGTCGGCGACCTCGCGGATGGTCGGGTACTCGAACAGCAGGGTCGCGGGCAGTTCGCCGGTCCGCTCGGCCAGCAGGTCGGCGATGCGGGGCACGGTGAGCGAGTCGACGCCGAAGTTCTCGTAGGTCTCGTCGAGCCAGAGCCGTTCGCGCGGGACCTGGAGGATCTCGACGAAGGCGTCCTTGACGTACTCCCGGGCCGCCTCGGTCAGCGCGTCGGCGTCCCCGTCGGCGGGGGTGTCCGGACCGGCGGTCGCGGTCGCGGTCACGATGGCGGGGGCGGCAGCGGCCGCCGGTCGGGCGGTGGAGGCCGCGCCGTCCACCGGCGTCTCGGCGACCACCACGTGCTGGCTCAGCCCCTCGTCGGCGGGCAGGGCCCGGCTGCGGGCGAAGCCGGCGAGCGCGAGGGCCCGGCGCCAGCCGGGGGCGGAGAGCAGCGGCGATCCGGGCAGCCGCAGTTCGGCGTCCCGGTGGAGCCACCAGCCGTCCAGCAGCCCGAAGGTGAGGGTCGCGGTCACGACGTTGCTGCTGGCCTCGTTGAGCACCAGGCGGCCGCCGGGCTTGAGCAGCCGGTTCACGGCGCGCAGGGTGGCGAGCAGGTCGGACGTGGCGTGCAGGACGTTGGCGGCCACGACCAGGTCGGCGCTGCCGGGCAGGAAGCCCTGTGCGACCGGGTCGCCGGAGATGTCGAGCTGCTCGAAGCGCACGTACGGGTGCTCGGCGCCGAAGCGCTTCCTGCCGTGCTGGAGGAAGGCGCGGGAGATGTCGGTGTAGACGTAGCTCACGTCGGCGCCGGAGGCGGCCAGCGCGGGCAGGACACTGGCGGTGGTGCCGCCGGTGCCGGCCCCGATCTCGACGATCGTCAGCGGGCCTCGGTGCCCGTCCAGGTGGTCCCGGACGGCGCCGACCACCAGCTCGTTGGCCCGGTCGACGACCGGGCTGCCCCGGTAGGCGCCCTCGACGAGCGCGGTGGAACCGCCCGGGAACATCACGTCGGTCGCCCGGACGGTGCCGCGCATGACGCCGAAGAGGCTGTGCATGCAGGGCCTGAGCAGCCGGTCGAAGCGGTTCAGCGCCGCCTTGCGCTCGCACAGCTCGACCAGGTCGCCCTCCGGGTCGGCGGCCACCGGGCGGCCGGTGGGGGCGAGCCGCCCGCCGCTGTCGCGCAGGAAGCCGGCCTCGGTGAGCTGGCGCAGCAGTTCGGCGAAGAGCCGGCCGTGCGCGGGCACGACGCCCAGCCGCTCGACGAGCGCCTCGGGGCTCCACCGCTCGGTGTCGGTCAGGAAGACGGCCTCCTGGCGGAACAGGGTCCACAGCCAGCCGAGCATGGCCTCGCCCAGCTGGGCGTCGTCGTCCTCGGTGAGCAGCCGCGCGACGGGCGCGAGCGTCGCGAGCGACGGCACCAGCGAGACGTCGTCGGCCGGGGCCTGCGGCGCTGCGGGCTCCTGCTCGACGCCGACCGCGGCCAGCGTGGAGGCGTCGGCCTTGACGACGACGACCTGTCGGTCCGGGCGTCCCAGCACGCTGTGCACGGCCGCCATCCCCTCCTCCGGGGTGATCGAGTGGATTCCGGTGGCTGCCAGGCGGGCCCGGTTGCGCTCGTCCGCGACGATGCCGACCGTGCCCCAGTAGCCCCAGTTGATGACGGCGACCCGCGCCCGCAGGACGCCGTCGAGGTGGTGGGCGAAGGCGTCCTCGAAGGTCGAGCCGGCCGCGTAGTTGCCCTGCCCGGCGCTGCCGGAGAGCGCGACCGCCGAGGAGAAGAACAGGACGAAGTCCAGGTCGGGCGCGTCGCCGAGCGCCGCGTGCAGGGCGACCGAGGTGCGGGTCTTGGCGGCGAGGACGGACCGGAAGGTGTCCTCCGTCATGGTGGCGACGGTCTGGTCGCGCAGCACGATCGTCGCGTGGAAGACGCCGTGCAGGGCGCCGTGCCGGGCGCGGGTGCGGGCGACCGCCTCGCACAGGGCCCGGGGGTCGGTCGCGTCGGCGCGCTCGTAGGAGACCAGCTCGCCGCCGGGGTCGATGGCCCGCAGCCGGGCGCGGCGGGCGGCGTCCAGCTCGCTGCGGCCGAGCAGCACGACCTTCGCCCGGTGGTGCCGGACGAGCCAGTCGGCCAGTTCGAGTCCGATGCCCCCGGCGCCGCCGAGGACCAGGTAGACGCCGTCGCGGCGGATCCGCTCCTGCGGGGGCGTGGGCGCGGCGGCGACGAGGCGGCGGCGGTGGAACACGCCGCCGCGCAGCGCGTACGGGCCGCCGGCGGGCACCCTGAGCAGGTCGGCGCCGGGCGCGTCGGCGGACGAGCGGTCGACGACGGCCACCCGCCAGCGCGGGTGCTCCTGGGCCAGCGACAGGGCGAGCCCGTGCAGGCTCGCCGCGTACGGGTCGCGGACCGGCTCGTCGCCGGTGGTGAGCGCGTCCTGGGTGACGACGGTGACCCGGGTCGGCGAGCCGAGCCGCTGCAGCACCTTGGCGAGCCGGAAGAGCGTCAGGACGCCCCGGTCCTGGGCGGTTTCGAGCGCGTCGACGTCGTCGGTGGGCCCGCCGGCGGGGGCGAGCAGGACGACGTGGTCGGGCCGGCCGGTCGCGTCCGGGACCTCTCGGGGGTCGAGTTCGACGACCGTGCCGGCCAGGCCCGCCCGCAGCGCCGCGGCGAGCGCGGTGTGCTCCGGGCCGCGGACCAGCCAGGTGGTGCCCCCGGCGGGGGCCTGGTCCGGCTGGGGCACGGGCGCCCAGCGCGGGACGAACATCAGCTCATCGGCCGACACGGGTGCGGCATCCCTCCCGGGCTCGGGGGTGGCCCGCGGGGTGGTCCGCGGCGCGGCGGCCGACGGCGCGGCGCCCCCGGCGGGCCGCAGCGACAGGTCGCGCAGCCGGACCCGGACCTCTCCGGCCTCGTCGGTCAGGGTCAGCTCGTAGCGGTCGGTGCCGACGGCCCGCACGTGTGCGTACCCCAGCTCCGCCACCGGCGCGAACACCTCGGCGGCCGCGAGGGCGAAGGGCACCATGGCGGGGCCGGCCGTGCGGTCGCGCAGGACGGCGAACGCGTGCAGGGCGCCGTCCACCACGGACGGGTGCAGGGCGCAGCCGGCGAACCGGGCGGCCGCCTCGGGGACCCGCAGGCGCACCAGCGCCTCGCCCTCGCCCGACGCGATCCACTCGACGGCGCGCAGGGCGGGGCCGTAGACCAGCCCTGCGGCCGCGAGGTCGGCGTAGAGGTCCGCGCCCTGGTGGCGCCGGGTCAGCCGGGCCTTCAGGGCCTCGACCGGGACGGCCCCGGGGCGCGGCTCGGACAGCTCGGAGAGCCGCCCCTCCGCGAGCAACTCGTCGCGGTCGTCGAGGAGTTCGAACTCCAGACCGGCGCGGCCCCGGCGCAGCCGGAGCCGGGCGGTGCGCTCGGCGCCGGCCACCGTGAACGGCCGCAGCCACCGGACGCCGTCGAGCCGGACGGGCTGCGCGAGCCCGGCCGCCTCGGCGGCCGCGCGGGCCATCTCCAGGACGGCCGCGCCGGGCAGCAGCCGGACCTCGCCGACGCGGTGCCCGTCGATGAGCGGGTGCTCGGGGCCGAAGACGGCCCGGTGGGTCAGACCGTCGAGGCTGTCGGCCGGGTCGACCCCGTCCAGCAGCGGGTGGACGGGGCCCGGCAGCGCCGCGCGGGCGGGCGCCTCGGCGCGGGCGGGCGGCGACCAGATGGTGTCGGTCAGCCAGCAGCGCAGCTCCTCGAACGGGTAGCCGGGCAGCGGCACCCGCCGCCCCTCGCCCCGGGGCCAGGTGGTCCTGGCGCCGGCGGCCCAGGCCGCGGCGAGCTCGGCGGGGTCGTCGCCCGCGGGCGCCGCGGCACGGGCCGAGGCACGGCCGCGCGCGCTGCCGGTCCAGACGCCGGACGGGTCGCTCCCGCGCAGCCGGGCCACCAGCTCCTCGGCGGTCGAGGCGAGCACGACCAGCCGGTCCGCCCACTCCTCGCGCCCGGTCTGCAGGGTGAACGCCACGTCCGCGAGGCCGTACCGCCCCCGCTCCACGGCGTCCGCCAGCTGTGCGGCCAGCACGGGCAGGCGCTCCGGCGCCCGGGCCGACAGCGGGAACAGCCAGGGGCCCGCCTGCGCGGCCGACGACTGCCCGACCGACGACTGCCCGGCCGACGACTGTCCGGCCGAGCGGTCGGCGACGTACTCCTCGACGACGAGGTGGGCGTTGGCGCCGCCCGCGCCGAAGGAGCTGATGCCCGCCCGGCGGGGCAGGCCGCCCTGCCGGGGCCAGGGGGCGAGCTCGCGCTGCACCCGCAGCGGGGTCGAGCCGAAGTCGATGTTCGGGTTCGACGGGTCGGCGTGGAGCGAGGGCACCAGTTCGCCGTGCTCCATCTGCAACAGCACCTTGGAGAGCCCGGCCATGCCGGAGGCGGACTCCAGGTGCCCGATGTTGGACTTCACCGAGCCGATCGGCAGGCTGCCCGGCTCCCGGCCCGAGTCGCCCAGGGCCAGGGCGAGACCGCGGATCTCCACCGGGTCGCCGAGGGCGGTGCCGGTGCCGTGGGCCTCCAGGTAGCCGAGCGAGGCGGGGTCGACACCCGCCTCGGCCAGTGCCTCGCTGACCAGCCGCCCCTGGAGGACGGGGTTGGGCACGGTGAAGCCGTTGGTCCGGCCGCCGTGGTTGATGCTGGAGCCCAGGATGACGCCGTGGATGTGGTCGCCGTCCCGGACGGCGTCCGCGAGCGGGCGCAGCAGCACGGCGCCCACGCCCTCGCCGGGCACGTAGCCGTCGCCGTCGGCGCCGAAGCTGCGGCACCGGCCGTCGCTGGACGTGAAGCCGCCCTGGCCCAGGAAGCGGTACTTGTACGGGTGCACATGGAGGTTGACGCCGCCGGCGAGGGCGAAGTCGGTGTCACCGGCGCGCAGGTCCCGCACGGCCAGGTGGATGGCCGTGAGCGAGGACGAGCACATGGTGTCCACGCCGAGGCTCGGGCCGGTCAGGCCCAGGGTGTACGAGACGCGGTTGGCGATCGAGGCGTGCGAGGACGCGCCGATCCTGCCGTCCTCGGCCTCGTGCAGCTGGTAGAGCCCGTACATCGCGCCCACGTAGACGCCGACGCGGCGGGCGCGCAGGTCCTCACGGGTGCGGCCGGCGTTCTCCATGGCGTGCCAGGCGGTCTGCAGGAACAGCCGGTCCTGCGGGTCGACGATCTCGGCCTCGCGCGGCGAGATGCCGAAGAACAGCGGGTCGAAGCGGTCGATGCCGCGCAGGAAGCTGCCCCACCGGCTGTACCGGGCGGCCTGGTCGGCGGGGGTGGCCTGGTCGTAGTCGCGCCAGTCCCAGCGGTCCTCGGGGATCTCGGTGACCAGGTCCCGGCCGGCCCGCAGGTTGGCCCAGAACTCCTCCGGGGTGTCCGACTCGGCGAACCGCGCGGCGATGCCGACGATCGCGATGGGCATCGGGCCGGCGGGGGCGGCTGGGGCCGGCGGCGCGGCCATGGCGGCGGCGGGGGCGGGGGCGGGCGCAGACACGGGAACGACCTCGGGCACGGCCTCGGGCGCGGGCTCCGCCGCCTGCGCGGCGAACCGGTCGCCGAACTGCCCGGTGAACCAGCCCGTGAGCGCGCCCAGGTTCTGGTACTCGAAGAACAGGGTCTTCGGCAGCGACCCGAAGTCCTCCTCCAGCCGCCGGGTCAGGTCCATGATCAGCAGCGAGTCGATACCGAAGTGCTCGAACGCGGTGTCGGTGTCGATCTCCTCCGGCGGGAAGTCGAACACCTCGGCCAGCACCCCGCGCAGGAACTCCTCGACGGCACCGGTCACCTCCGGCGACTCCCCGTCCGTCGCGGAAACCCCGTCCGTCGCGGAAGCCGCGGAAGCCGCAGAAGCCGCGGAAGGCTCGGAGGCCACGGACGGCAGGGCCGGGGCCGGTGCGTCGAGGACCTCCCGCAGGCGTGCGAGATGCCCGTGCGCGACCATGACGTGGTCCCCGTCGTGGCCCAGCGCGCGGTCGAACGCCGCCAGCGCGGCGGCGGTCGGCATCGCCACCAGCCCCACCTGACGGGCCATCCGGGCCGCGGTGGCCCCGTCGGCGTCGACGCGGATCCCGCCGTCGGCCCAGAGCGACCACAGCACGGACAGGCTGCGCCCGGGCCGGCCGCTCGCCCGGCGCCAGGCCGCGAACGCGTCCAGGAAGCGGTTGGCGTAGGCGTAGTCGGTCTGCCCGGGGCTGCCCGCGGCACCGGACATCGAGGAGAAGCAGACGAAGAACTCCAGCGGGTCGCCCGCCGTGGCCCGGTCGAGTTCGAGGGTGCCGGCGACCTTGGGCCCGAGCACGTCCGCGAACTGCTCGTCGGACTTGCGGACGAGCAGCGCGTCCCGGGTGGTCCCGGCGAGGTGCAGGACGCCGTGGATCGGCCCGAAGGCCGCGTGCACCCGCTCGACGAGCTCGGCCGCCGCACCGGGGGCGCCCAGGTCGGCCGGCAGGTAGTGGACGTCGAGCCCGGCGGCGCGCAGAGCGGCCAGGTCGGCCCGCGCCGAGCGGCCGGTCAGCACGTAGCGCGCGCTCCCGCCCAGGTGGGCGACGAGGTGGCGGCCCAGGGCGCCCGCGCCGCCGGTCACCAGCACGGTGCCGCTCGGGGCGAGCGGGGCGGCGGCCGGGGTGACCGGCTCCCAGCGCGGCACCTGCCGGCGCCCGCCGGTGTACCGGACGCGGAACTCGTGCGCGGCGGCGGCCTCGACCGCGACGGCGGCGGCGAGGTCGTCCGCCTCGACGGCCGCGACGCGGAACTCCGGGTGCTCGTTGGCGAGCGCGCGGGCGAAGCCGTCCAGGGCGTGCACCCGCGCGTCGGCGGCGCCGCCGGTCGGCCGCAGGACCTGGAGCACCCGGATCGGGCGTCCGGCCGGCCGCGCCGCCCAGGCGCGGAACAGCCGCAGCAGTCCGGGCAGCGGGTCGCCCTCCGTGGTGCGGACGACGAGCAGGTCCCCGTCACCGTCGAGGACGGCGTCCTCGGTGGTCCGCTCGGCGCCGGGCAGTTCGCCCTCGCCGACCAGCCGCACCCGGGGCTGCCGGGTGCCGTCGGTGCCAGGGGCTGCGGCGGCGGGGGCGGCGGGGGCGTCCCGCCACGTCTGGACGAGCAGATGGGCGGCCGGGCCGTCCGGCGCCGGGACGGAGTCCAGCGCCCGGGTGACGACGGCGCGCAGCCGCACGGCCACCCGGCCCTCGTCGTCGGCGAGCGTCACGTCGTGGCCGGCCGGGGTCGCGACGGCGTGCACGTGGCCCCGCTCGGGCAGCGGGCCGAAGATGTCGACGCCGTCCAGGGCGAAGGGCAGTTCGCGGGCCCGGGGGGCGGACGGGTCCGGGTCGGTCCACAGACAGGCCTGGAGCATCGCGTCCAGCAGCGAGGGGTGCAGGGCGAACCGGTCGAACGGCTCGTCGGCGGCCGCCGGGACGGCCACCCGGGCCAGCGCCTCGCCCGGCGTGTGCCGCACCGACTCCAGTCCCTGGAGGCTCGGCCCGTAGCCGCCGCCGAGCGCGGCGAACACCGCGTAGCAGTCCTCGGCCGTGGCGCTCCTGGGCAGGCGGGCGCGGACGGCGTCCAGGTCGACGCGGGGCGCCGGCGGGGCCGCGTCGAAGCGCAGGGTGCCGGTCGAGCAGAGCACGCCGTCGGCCGTGCCGTCGACCCGCCGCAGCTCGTAGGCGACGCCGCCGTCGGCGGCCGGCTCCAGGTGCAGGCGCACCCGCACCGGCTCGTCCCGGACCAGCACGGGGCGGGCCCACAGCACGTTCACGATGCCGGTGGCCCGGCCGTGCCCGCGCTTCGCGGCGGCATCCACCGCGAACTCCAGCGCCGCGACGGCGGGCAGGATCCGGACCGTGCCCAGGGCATGGTCGCGCAGGTAGAACTCGGCGCCGGTCAGCAGCCGTTCGGGGTCGGCCCCGGCCAGGGCCGCGGGCGCGTCGATCCAGAAGCCGCGGGTCGCCCGGGGCGGCTGCGGCAGCGAGAGCCGGGCCGGCCGGCGGCCCGCCGGGCGGGGCCACTCCAGCGTGCCGCCGGCGGTCCAGCGCCGGGCCGCCTCGGCCGGGTCGTCAGCGGTCACCGTGGTGTCGGCGGCGCCGGGCGCGGCCGTCCCGGTGTGCACGCCCTCGCCGTCGCGCAGCCGGGCCACCAGTTCGGCGACCCCGGTGGCGACCACGGCGAGCCGCTCGCGCAGCTGCTCGCGGCCGGTCCCCAGGGTGTACGCGATCCGGTCCAGGGAGGCGGCCGGGTGGGCGTCCAGCCAGGCCGCCAGCTCGGCCCGGTAGCGGTCGAGCTGCTCGCGGCCGTCGGCCGACAGCACGATCAGCCGAGCCGTCCGGTCCTCGGTGGTGCCACCCATCAACGTTCCCCCGCCTCTTCCAGTACCACGTGCACGTTGCTGCCTCCCATGCCGAACGAGCTGACGCCGGCACGGGCCGGCACGCCGTCGGGTGTTTCCCACGCCTGCTCCGCGGACTGGATCCGCAGCGGGCTGTCCGCGAAGTCGAGCATCGGGTTGGGCGTCCGGAGGTCCACCAGGCCGGGGAGCGTGCGGTGACGCATCGCCAGCAGGACCTTCACCACGCCCGCGACTCCCGCCGAGGCCTCCAGGTGGCCGATGTTGGTCTTGACCGATCCGACGCCGGTCCGGCCCGGGACGACCGGGAGCCCCCAGTCCTCGTAGAGGAGCGTGAACGCCTCCTTGAGCGCGTCGACCTCGATCGGGTCGCCGAGCGGTGTCCCGGTGCCGTGCGCCTCGATGTAGCCGATCGTGTCCGGCGCGACCCCGGCCGCGCGGTGCGCGGCCAGCACGACCTCGCGCTGCGCCTGCGGATTGGGCACCGTCAGCGAGTGGGTGTGCCCGCCGTGGTTCTCGGCCGAGCCGATCAGGACGCCGTGCACCGGGTCGCCGTCCGCGAGCGCGCGGTCGAGCAGCTTGAGCGCCAGCAGGACCACGCCCTCGCCGCGCCCGTAGCCGTCCGCCCGCTCGTCGAAGGTCTTGCAGCGGCCGTCGGGGCTGAGCATCCCGGCGCGGCGCAGTCCGGCGAAGCCGTACGGCGACAGCAGCAGGTTCGCCCCGCCGGCCAGGGCCAGGTCGCAGTCGCCGTACTGCAGCGCGCGGGCCGCCCGGTGGATCGCGACGAGCGAGCTGGAGCAGGCGGTGTCGAACACCGCGCTCGGGCCGCTCAGATCGTAGACGTACGAGATGCGGTTGGCCGCGATGGAGGCGACGTTGCCGATCAGGAAGTGGTCGCCCATCTCCTGGGAGCCGGGGCCGAGCAGGCTGAGGTAGTCCGCGCCGCTGAGCCCGACGAAGACGCCGGTGCTGCTGCCGGCCAGCTCGGCGGGCAGGTGCCCGGAGTCCAGCAGGGCCTCGTGCGCGGTGTGCAGCAGCAGCCGGTGCTGCGGATCCATCTGGGCCGCCTCGCGGGGCGAGATGCGGAACAGCGACGGGTCGAACGCGTCCACGTCGTCGATGTAGGAGCCGCGGTAGCCCTCCGGGAACAGCCGGGCGGAGAAGCCCCGCTCCAGCGGGTACGGGCGGGTCAGGTCGCGGCCGGCCGCGAGGTGGCCCCAGAACTCCTCCAGGCTCGCGGAGGAGGGCAGCCGGGCGCCGACCCCGATGATCGCGACCGGCGGGTAGCCGGCGGCGGGCGCGGGCGGCCCGGCGACCGGGGTCGCGGACGCGGACGCCCGGGCGACCGGGGCGAGCGCCTCGGGGTGGGCCTGCGTCAGATGGGCCGCGAGCGAGACCAGGTCCGGGTGGGCGTAGAACACGGTGGGCCGCACGGTGACGCCGAGCCGCTCCCGCAGGACCACGGCCAGCCGGGTGAAGCCGACGGAGTCGAAGCCCGCCTCGCCCAGCGGCCGGTCGACCGGGACCTCCTCGGCGGGCAGCCCCGCGACGCCCGCGGTCGCCTCGCGCAGCCGGGTCAGGAGGTCGCCGGCGGGCGGGGCCGGCCGCGCCGGGGCGGACGCGGCGGGCCGCGCCGCGACGGGCGCGGGCCGCTCCTGCGGGTGCCCGAACCGGCTCAGCAGTTCGGCCATCGGGAGGCCTGCCAGCGGGCCGGCGTCGACCTTCGCGTTGGGGGTCAGCGGGAAGCGGGTCAGCGCGACCGTCCGGGCCGGGACCATGTACTCGGGCAGCAGCTCGGCGGCCTGTCGGACGGCCGCGGCCGCCACGTCGGGGGCGGCCGTCACGAACGCGACCAGCTGCGGGGTCCCCGGGAGGTCCTCGCGCACGACGACCCGGACGTCCCCGGCGCCGCCGTGCCGCCGGACGGCGGCCTCGACCTCGCCGAGTTCGATGCGGTGGCCGCGCAGCTTCACCTGCCGGTCGGCCCGGCCGAGCAGCACCAGATCCCCGGTGGCCGACCAGCGCGCCAGGTCGCCGGTCCGGTAGAGCCGCTCGCCGCTCACCCGGTCGCGCGGGAACCGCTCGGCGGTCAGCTCGGGCCGGTTGCGGTAGCCCCGGGCGACGCCCTGGCCGCCGATCAGCAGCTCCCCGACGGCGCCGAACGGCACCGGGGCGCCGTCCGGGCCGGCCACCCGGAAGGTGGTGTTGGCGATCGGGGTGCCGACGGTGACCGGCCGGTTACGGCGAACCCGCGCCGCGGACGACCAGATGGTCGTCTCGGTCGGGCCGTACATGTTCCACAACTCGTCGCAGCGGTCGAGCAGTTGGGCGGCGAGACCGGCGGTCAGCGGCTCCCCGCCGCAGAGCAGCCGGGGCACCCGGCCGGTCCAGCCGGCGTGCAGCAGCATCTGCCAGGTCGCCGGGGTGGCCTGGACGAGCGTCGCACCCGAGCCGTCGAGCAGCTCGGCCAGCGCCAGCCCGTCCCGGACGACGTCCGCGGGTGCGAGGCGCACGGCGGCGCCCCGGGTGAGCGGCAGCAGCAGCTCCAGGCCGGCGATGTCGAAGCCGGCGGTGGTGACGGCGAGCAGCACGTCGTCCTCGGCGCAGCCCGGCCGGTCGGCCGTCGCGGTCAGCAGGTTGACCAGGTTGCCGTGGCTGACCTCGACGCCCTTGGGCTGTCCGGTCGACCCGGAGGTGTAGAGCACGTAGGCGAGGTCGGCGTCACGGCGGGCGACCGGTTCGGCCGGCCCGGCGGTGCCCGGGTCGTCGACGGGGATCCGGACGCCCGGGGCCGCCTCGGGCAGCCGGTCGGCCAGGGCCGGGTCGAGGACGACGGCGGCCAGCCCGGCGTCGGTGGCGATGTGGGCGAGCCTGGCGGCCGGGAAGTCCGGGTCCAGCGGGACGTACGCGGCGCCCGCGGCCTGGACGGCGAGCAGCGCGACGATCAGTGCGGCGCGGCGGTCCGTCAGCACGCCGACCAGGGCGCCCGGCCGCACCCCCCGGGCGCGCAGGACGCCGGTGAGCGCGCGTACCCGGTCGGCGAGTTCGCCGTAGGTCAGCGCGCCGTCGGAGTCCACCACGGCGGTGCGCTCCGGGTGCCGCGCGGCCTGGGCGAGCACCAGCTGGGCCGCGCTGACGTCGCGCGGCCGCTCGGCGGCGGTGGCGTTGACCCGCTCCAGGGTCCGCCGCTCGGCGGCGGTGGCGAGGTCGAGGTCGGCGATCCGCCGGGCCGGCTCGGCCGCCACGGCTTCGAGCAGCTCCCGGTAGTGCTCGGCCAGCCGCTCCACGGTGGGGCGGTCGAACAGCTCGGTGTCGTACTTGACGTACACGAGGGCCTCGTTGCCCCGGACGACCACCTCGACGACGAGGTCGTTCTCGCCCTCCTGGGTGAGGTCGAGGGCGTCCCGGAAGACGGTCTGCCCGGCCTCCATGTCCTGGTCGCCGCCGACGCCCTGCTGGAGGTAGAAGCCGATGCCGAAGGCCGCTCCGCCGTCCGGGCCGCGGCGCAGGTCGTCGACGACCGAGGCGAACGGGTAGCCGCCGTAGTCCTCGGCCTCGATCATCCCGTCCTGGACGGCGTTGGCCAGCTCGGTGAAGCTCAGCTGCGGGTCGCAGTCCACCCGCAGGACGACCGGGTTGATCAGGTAGCCGATGGTGCGGTCGAAGCGGTGCTCGGGCCGGCCGTCGGTCGGCACCATCACGCTGATGTCGCGGTGGCCGGAGTGCCGCTGCAGCAGCGCGGCGAAGGCGCCGAAGACCACGCCGAACGTGGTCACGCCGGCCGCGCGGGCGGCGCCCCGGACGGCGCTCCAGGTGGCCTCCGGCAGCCGGAGCTGCACCATCGCGCCGCTGGTGTGCGAGGCGGCGCCCACCCGGTGGCGGTCGACGACCGCCTGGAGCACGGGCGTGGTCGAGGCGCCGCTCAGCCGGTCCAGCCACCACCGCCGGTACTCCTCGGCCTGCGGCCCGGCCAGCATGTCCCGCTGCCACCGCGCGAACTCGGCGTACGGCGTGGACGGCTCGACGGGCGGCAGCGGGCGGCCGGCGGCCAGCGCGTCGTGGCAGGCGACGATGTCGCGCAGCAGCAGGTGGCTGGAGACGCCGTCGGTGATCAGGTGGTGGAAGACGAGCAGCAACAGGGTCTCGCCGCGCGGCGCGGTGATCATCCAGGCCCGGTGCAGCGGGTCGTCCGCCAGGTCGAACGGCTGCCGGACCAGGGCGTTCACGCGGGCGGTGAACTCGCCGTCGGTCACATGGCCGAGGTCCAGCCGGGGCACCTCGACCGGGCGGTCGGCGAACTCCTGCACCGGGCCGTCGGCGCCCAGCCGGACGGCGATGCGCAGGTCGGGGTTGCGTTCCACGGCGGCGGTCAGCGCCTGGGCGAGCCGGTCCGGGTCGACGTGCTCGCCGAGCCAGAGGCCGAGCGGGAGGTTGTAGGAGGTGGCGTCCGGGCGGCTCTCGTGGATGGCCCACAGCGCGGCCTGACCCCGGGTGAGCGGGTGCGGGCCGGGGTCGGCCGGCACCCGGGCGGGGGCCGGAGCCGGGACGGGCGCCGGGGCGGCGGCCGTCGCGGTGGGCGGGGCGGCCGGGGCGGGCTCCATCAGGCCGCGCAGCAGCGGCCCGGCCACGTCCTCGGACACCTTTCCGGCGGCGACCGCCGCCAGCAGTTCGCGCAGTGCGGTGCTCATCGGCCCGCCCCTTCCTTCAGCGCGGCCAGCGCGTCGTCGACGGCGAGGCTGCCGTCGCGCAGGCCGGCCAGCAGGGCGGCGATGCCGTCCGCCGGCGGTGCGGATACGGACGCCGGTGCGGGCGCGGGTGCGGGTGCGGACACCGGTGCGGGTACGGGCGCGGGTGCCGGTGCGCGGTCTCCCGGCGCCGGCTCCGGCGTCGGCAGCGGCCCGTAGGCCTCGAACACCGCGTGCGCCGCCGACGTGACGGTCTGCCGCACGGAGAACATCCGGGTCGGGACGTTCACGCCGTAGTCGGCGCCCAGGCGCCGGCCCAGTCGGCGCAGGCCCAGCGAGTCCACCCCGGCGTCGGACAGCGCCAGGTCCACGGCGAGCCGTTCGACCCGCATGCCCAGGTGCGCGGCCAGCAGGGCGCGCACGTGCTCGCGGATGACGGTCTCCGGGTCCCCGTCGGCCCGGACCGGCTCGGCCGCGGGGGCCGCGACGGGCACGGACGCCGGAGCGGGTGCAGCGGGTACGGGTGCGGGCGCCGCAGCGGGCGCGGGAGCCGGAACCGGAACGGGAGCAGGAGCCGGAACGGGAGCCGGGGCCGGAACCGGGGCCGCCGGAGCAGAAGCCGCCTCGGGCCCGGCCGGCGCGACGGCGGCAGCCTCGGCCGGGATCAGCCCAGACTCCGCGGCCTGCACCTGGTCGAACCGGTCGCCGGGGGTGAGCCAGTAGCTCTCCCGGGCGAACGGGTAGGTCGGCGCGGGCACCCGCCGGGGTGCCGCCCCCCGCCACAGCTGCGCCCAGTCGATCGGGGCGCCGCCGGTCCACAGCCGCGCCACCTTGTCCAGCCGGCCCGCGTCCACGACGGCCCGCAGGTAGTCGAGCCCCTCCGTGCCCTCCAGCAGGAGCGCGGTGGTCGCGTCCCGGCCGCTTCCGGTGAACACCCGGTGTCCGGCGCCGTCGGCCAGCCAGGCCTCCAGGCCCGCCGCGAGCGACGACGGCGAGTCGGCGACGACGGCGAGGCGCTCGGCGTACTCCTCCCGCCCGCTCTGCAGGGTGTGGGCGAGCGCGGCCGGGTCCACGTCCTCGTGGCGCCGGGCCCAGCGGGCCAGGATCCCGGCGTAGTCGCGCAGCCGATCGGCGTCCCGCGCCGACAGGACGAACAGCTGGTCGCCGGCGGGCCCGGCGGCCGGTGCCTCGCGGTACTCCTCGACCACCGCGTGGACGTTGACCCCGCCCAGCCCGAAGGCGCTCACCCCGGCGCGCAGCGGGGCCTCGGCCCCGGCGGGGGTGCGGACCGGCCGCCAGGGCTCGGTCCCGCGCAGCAGTCGCAGCGGGCTGTTCTCCAGCCGCAGGTACGGGTTGACGGTGTCGAGCTGCGGGTTGCCCGGGAGCTCGCGGTGACGCAGCGCGAGCAGCACCTTGATGAGGCCGGTGACGCCGGCGGCCGCTTCCAGGTGGCCGGTGCTGGTCTTCACCGCTCCCAGGGCGACGTGCGGTTCGGCGAGTTCGGCGCCGTGGTCGGCGTACAGCTGGGCGAAGGCCGTCTTCAGGCCCTCGATCTCGACCGGGTCGCCGAGTTCGGTGCCGGTGCCGTGCGCCTCCACGTAGGTGACCGTCCGGGGGTCCAGTCCGGCCCGGCGGTGGGCGGCGACCACGCAGGCGGCCTGCGCGTCCGGGTTGGGCGCGGTCAGCGAGTTGGTGCGGCCGCCGTGGTTGACGGCGCTGCCGCGCAGGACGCCGTGGATGACGTCGCCGTCGCGCACCGCCGCGTCGAGGCGCTTGAGCACCACCATGCCGACGCCCTCGGCCCGGACGATGCCGTTGGCCCGCGCGTCGAAGGTGCGGCAGCGGCCGTCCGGGCTCAGCATCTCGGCCTGGGCCATGTCGACGAACAGCGTCGGCGAGACCATGACGTTGACGCCGCCGGCCAGCGCGACCTCGCACTCGCCCTGCCGGATCGCCTCGGCCGCCTTGTGGACGGCGAGCAGCGAGGAGGAGCAGGCGGTGTCGATGGGCTCGCTGGGCCCTCGGAGGTTCAGCAGGTAGGACACCCGGTTGGACAGGATCGCGTGGGCCCGCCCGACCGAGTTGTAGCCGTCGAGCGGGACGCCGAGGGCGTGCTGCAGCTCGAAGTAGTCGTAGGTGCTGCTGCCGATGAAGACGCCGGTGTCCGTGCCGGACAGGGCGGACGGCCGGATGCCCGCGTTCTCGATCGCGCTCCAGGTGGCTTCCAGGACGAGCCGGTGCTGCGGGTCCATCGCGACGGCCTCGGTCGGCGAGATGCCGAAGAACTGCGGGTCGAACAGGTCGACCCGGCGCAGGAACCCGCCCCACCGGACGTTGGTGCGGAACAGGCCCGGCTCGGGCTCGCCGTGGATGCGGCGCCAGTCCCAGCGGTCCGCCGGGATCTCGCGGACCAGGTCGTCGCCCGCTACCAGGTGCTCCCAGAACTCGTCCAGGTCGTCGGACTCCGGCAGCAGCCCGGCCATGCCGACGATCGCGACGCCGTCGAGCGCGGCAGCGGCCGGCGCCGGGGCGCTCGCTGCGGTGACGACGGGGGCGGCGGCGGGCGCGACGACTGCGGGCGCGGTTACGGCGGCAGGCGCTCCGACGGCGGGCGCGGCTACGGCGCCCGGCTCGGCGACGGCGGTGGCGGCGGGCACCGCGACCGGCGGCGCCATGAAGGCGGCCACGGGCGCCGCCACGGGCGGGACCACGGGTCCGACGGGGTGCCGGGTGAGGAGCGCGGGGCCGTGGTCGCGGAGGATCTTGGCGACCAGGTCGTCGACGGTGGCGACCCCGAAGAACGACGCCGGGGTCACGTCGAGGTCCCAGCGGGTGTTCACCTGGTGGCCGAGCCTGGTGTACATGATCGAGTCGAAGCCGTAGCGGCTGAGCTGCTCGTCCGGGGCGAGCTCGCCCGGCCGGACCCCGGCCACCTCCTGGACCAGCGCCAGCAGTTCGCCCGCCACGACGGCCAGCCGCGCGCCATCGGCCGCGGCCGTGCCGTACTGCCGGTCCGTGCCGTGCTGCCGGTCCGCTCCGGCCGCCGGGGCACCGGCGCCCGCGAGGGAGTCTTCCGTGCCCGCGACCACTGCCACCTGAACCTCCTGTCGGCCGAGCACCGGGCTCGGCGCTTCGAATTCCGCCTGCGGCGCGAGCGGGTGGGCTCCCGCCCCGGGCACCGGGTCGTGGTCGCCGACCCAGCACCGCCGGCGCTCGAACGGGTAGGTGGGCAGCGCCACCAGCACGCCGCCGTCCGGCCACCGCACCTGCTCGCCGGCGACCCAGCGGTCGGCCGCGGCGGTGCCGCCGGGCCGGGCCAGTGCCGGGTGGTCCGCTCCCCCGGCCGCGGCGGCGAGCGCGGCGGCCAGGGTGGGGCGGTCGGCGGCGGTGACGGCCAGCCGTTCGGCCATCACGTCGCGGCCGTGCTGCAGCGTGTGGGCCGCGTCCGCCAGGTCCGGTACCCGGTCCAGGCCGTCGCGCAGGGCGGCGGCGTAGCGGCGCAGCGCCTCCGGTGTGCGCGCCGACAGCGGGAAGACCCAGGGGCCGGCCGGACGCTCCGGGGCCGGGGCCGGCCGCGCCTCCTCCAGCACGACGTGGGCGTTGACCCCGCCGTAGCCGAACGAGCTGACGCCCGCGCGGCGCGGGTGGCCGGCCGGGCGCGGCCAGGCCGTGGCCGACCGCACCAGGTGGAACGGGCTCCCGTCGAGCCGCAGGTGCGGGTTGGGCTCGGTGAGGCCGGCCACCGGCGGCAGCACGCCGTGCTCCATCGCCAGCAGCACCTTGATCACCCCGGCGGCGCCGGCGGCGGACTCCAGGTGGCCGGCGTTGGCCTTCACCGCCCCCAGGCCGCAGTGCGGTTCGGCCGGCTGGGGAAGGCCGCGCCGGCGGCGCAGCTCGTCGAAGGCCAGCCGCAGGCCGTTGATCTCGACCGGGTCGCCGAGTTCGGTGCCGGTGCCGTGGGTCTCCAGGTAGCCGATCGTGGTCGGGTCGACGTCCGCGCGCTCGTGCGCCCGGACGATCATCGCCGCCTGGGCGGCCGGGTTGGGCGCGGTCAGCGAGCGGGCCCGCCCGCCGTGGTTGACGGCGGTGCCCCGCAGCCAGGCCCGGACGCTGTGCCGGCGGGCGCGGTCGGCGGTGGTCAGCACGACCAGGCCGAAGCCCTCGCTGCGGACGAAGCCGTCGGCCTCCGCGTCGAAGGAGCGGCACCGTCCGGTGGGGCTGAGCATGCCGGTGCCGCTCAGCAAGACGTGGTTGTCCGGCGACAGGATGAGGTTGATGCCGCCGGCCACCGCGATGTCGCACTCCCCCGCCCGGATCGCCTCGGCGGCCCGGTGGATCGCGACCAGGGAGCTGGAGCAGCCGGTGTTGACGGGCTCGCTCGGCCCGTGCAGGTCGAGCAGGTAGGAGACCCGGTTGACCAGGATGGAGTGGGTGGTGGCGGTGGCGGCGTGGGCGTCGACCGGGTGGCCGGCGGCCCGCCGGATCTCGTCGTAGTCGCTCGATCCGGCGCCGATGAACAGGCCGACGTCGGAGCCGGCGAGCGCGCCGGGGGCCAGGCCGGCGTCCTCCAGTGCCGTCCACACCCCCTGCAGCACGAGGCGCTGCTGCGGGTCCATGCCCGCGGCCTCGTGCGGCGAGATGCCGAAGAACAGCGGGTCGAACATGTCGACGTCGTGGACGAAGCCGCCGCGCTTGGCGTGGACGCCCTCCGGGAGGGTGCGCCAGTCCCAGCGGTCGGCGGGCGCCTCGCCGATGAGGTCGTCACCGGCCGCGAGGTGGCGCCAGAAGTCGTCCAGGTCCCGGCTGCCGGGCATCCGGGCGGACAGTCCGATGATCGCGATCGGGTCGGTGCCGGCGGGCCGGACGGCGGTGTCCCGAGGGGCGGGGGCCGGCTCCGGCCGCCGCTCGGCCGCAGCTACCCGGGGCTGAACGGGGGCGGGCACGGGGGCCGGCGTGGGAGCCGGTACGGCGTACCGGTCGCGCAGCGCCTGCGCGTGGTCGCGGACCAGACGGTCGGCCAGCGCGCGCAGGGTGGCCGTCTCGTAGAACAGCGCGGGGCTCACGTCGAAGCCGAACCCGTCGTTCAGCCGGGTGGCGAGCAGGCTGTAGCTGACGGAGTCGAAGCCGTAGTCCCCGAGCGCCCGGTCGAGGTCGAGCTCCTCGCGCACGATGCCCGAGGCGTCCGAGGTGAGCGCCAGCAGCTCCTCGGTGAACGCGGCCGCGGGGTCGCGGTCGGCCGAGGGAGCGGCGGTGGCGGCCGGCGCGTCGGCGGCGACAGCGGAGACGGCCGGCGCGTCGGCGGCGACGGGGGCCGCCGTGGCGACGACGACGTGCTGGAAGTTGCGGCCGGTCTGCGCGGAGCCCGGCAGCGCGTCCACCGGGCCGAACCCGGCCCCGGTGAGCAGTTCCGTCCAGCCCGGCACGTCCAGCAGCGGCGAGCCGGGCAGGCGCAGCGCGGTGTCGTGGTGCGTCCACCAGCCGTCGAACAGGCCGTAGGTGACGGTCCCGCACAGGGTGACCGTCGTCAGTTCGTTGAGCAGCAGCTCCCCCCCGGCGCGCAGCACCGAGCGCAGGTGGCCGACGGCGCGGCCCAGGTCCGAGGTGGCGTGCAGGACGTTCGCGCCGACCACGAGGTCGAAGCCGCCCGCGGGGAACCCCTGGGAGACGGGGTCGGTGTCCAGGTCGAGGCGCTTGAACCGGGTGAACGGGTGGCGTTCGCCGAACTCCCGGCGGCCGTGCGCGAGGAAGGTGACCGACAGGTCGGTGTACCAGTACTCCACCCGGTCGCCGTAGCGGTCGAGCGCCCGGAGCAGGCCCGCGGAGGTGCCGCCGGTTCCGGAGCCGACCTCCAGGACGCGGACGCTCTCGCCGGCCGGCAGCTCGGCCGCCCGCCGCTCGACGTGCGCCATCAGGCGGTCCGTCAGCAGGTCGTTGTAGAGGTCGCTGATCGGGTTGCCCCGGTAGACGCCCTCCATGAGCGAGGTGCCGGACGCGGGGAACAGCAGCTCGGTGGCGAGCAGCGCGCCGCGCAGCAGGTCGCCGTAGTGGTCCAGGCAGTGCGCGAGCAGCCGGACGAAGACCGCGTGCTCGGGGTGCGCGGCGGCGAGGTCCGCCAGCCGCCGCTGGTGTCCGCCGGACCGGGCCTCGGCCAGGGCGTCCGGGGCGGGCCGGTGGCGCCCGTCGCGGACGCCGACCAGGCCCTCCTCGGCGAGCATCGCCAGCAGGGTGCGCAGCAGCCGGTCGTACCGGGGGACGACGCCCACCCGGCGGGCCACCTCGTCGGCGTCCGGGTCGGGGCCGTGCCACGCGCCGAGCTCGTCGAGCAGGGCCAGCAGGGCCCCGCAGGCGATCGTCGTCATGCGGCGGTCGAGGGCGTGGAAGTCGTCCACCACCCGGCGGTCGTCGGCGGTCAGTGGCCGGCCGGTGGGCACCATCTGCGTCGTCTCCGTTCTCGCTGCTCCCATCCGATCGCGCAGGGCCGCGCTGCCGGGTACCACGACGATCTGGGGCGCCGGCTGTCCGAGGGCCCGGGCGAGCGCGGCGAAGCCGGGCCCGGGCTCGATGGACGCGAAGCCGGCGGCGGTCAGGCGGTCGCGGTGGGTGTCGTCGGCCACCGCTCCGACGGTGCCCCAGTAGCCCCAGTCGACGGCCCGCACCGGGTAGGGCAGGCGGGCGTCGAGGGCGTGGGCGTAAGCGTCAAGGAAGGTCGAGCCGGCCGCGTAGTTGGCCAGGCCGGGATCGCCCAGGAAGGACTGCGCGGAGGAGAAGAACACCAGGAAGTCGAGGTGCCGTCCGCGCAGGGCGTCGACCAGGACGGCCGCGACGCCGGACTTGGCGGCCAGGCTCTCGGCGAGGTCGGTGTCCGAGAGGTCACGGGTCAGCCGGTCGCGGCGGACCAGGGCGGCGTGCAGGACGCCGTGCACCGGCCCCGCCTCGTCGAGGAGGGCGGCCACCCGGCGGCCGTCGGTCGCGTCGGCCCGGATGTAGCGGATGCCGTCCCCGAGTCCGGCGGCCGGCCGTTCGCTGCGGCCGACGAGCACGACCTGCGCGTCCCACTCCGCGACGAGGCGGCGGGCGAGCGCCAGGCCGATGCCCTGCGCGCCGCCGACGACCAGGTACCGGCCGCCGCGCCGCAGCGGGACCGCGCCGTCGCCGGCCGGGGCCGGGCGCAGCACCTGGGTGTGGCGGACCGTGCCGGTGTAGGCGAGCCGGGTGCCCCGGGGGGCCGGCGCCACCAGGGCGGCGGACGGGTGGGCCGGGTCGAGGTCGACGGTCGCGACGGACCAGCCGCGGTGCTCGTTCTCCAGCACCCGGGCGAAGCCGACGACCCCGGCGGTGTACGGGTCGGTGACGCCGCGCCCGGGGGCGGCAGCGGCACCGGCGGTGACGACCACCCAGTCGAGCTCCGGGATCCGGGACCACTCCCGGGCGTACCGGGCCAGGGCCCGGACGCCGGAGGCCTCGGCCCGGGCGACCCGGTCGGCCTCCGCCGGGGCGGGGTCCGTCGCGCCGGTCAGGACGTAGACCAGGCGCGGCCTGACCGCCACCGGTTCGCCCAACTCGACTGTGACAGCGCCTTCGTGACGGCTCGCCAGCTCGGCGGCCAGGGCGGCCCGCGAGGGGGCGTGCAGCACCACGACCGGGCCGTCGGGGGCCGGACGGGCGGCCGGGGCCGGGCAGGGCTCCCAGACCGGGAGGTCCATCGGGACGTCGGCGAGGACGTCCGCCGGGACCGGCGCGGGGGCGGTCGTGGGCAGCGGCGCGGGGAGGGCCGTAGGCACCGGCGCGGGGAGGGTCGTGGGCACCGGGGCGCCCGGCACGTTGTCGACCCAGCAGCGGACCCGGGCGAACGGGTAGCTGGGCAGCTGGACCTTGCGCGGCTTGCGGTCCCGGTGCAGCGCCCGCCAGTCGGGGGCGGCGCCGGCCGCCCAGGCCCGGGCCAGCTCGTGCGGGTCGACGGAGTGCGGGTCGACGGAGCCCGGGGCGGTGGAGTGCGGGGCGGTGGAGCCTGGGGCGGTCGCGCCGCCCGGCCCGGTGACGGTACCCCGGTAGCAGCCGGCCGGCACCGGGCCGGTCAGGAACGCCTGCAGCGCGGAGCGCAGTTCCTCCGTCCCGGAGACGACCACGGCGAGCCGCTCGGCCATGGCCTCCCGGCCGATCTGGGTGGTGTAGGCGAGGTCCGCCAGCAGGACGCCCGATCCGGCGGCCTGCGGCACGGCCGCGGCGAGGTCGGCCGGCGTGGAGCGGGCGTCGACGTGCGGGGACCGGCCGGGGAAGCGCTCGCCGAGCGCCAGCGCCAGGCGGCGCAGGTCCTCCGCGTCCAGGCCGAGTTCGTCGAGGGGGGTGTCCGGGTCGGCGCCCGCCAGCCCGGCCAGTTCCGCCACTTCGGCGGTCCGGTCGGCGGCCGGCAGCTCGGTGTAGCGCAGCGCCAGTTCGCGCAGCGCCTCCTCGGTGCGGGCGGAGAGCAGGACGGCCTGCGGCCCGGAGGGGCCGGTGTCCGCGCCGGGCGTCTCCGGGAACTCCTCGACGACGACGTGGGCGTTGGCCCCGCCCGCGCCGAAGGCGCTCAGCCCGGCCCGGCGCGGGGTGCCGACCCCGGCCGGCCACGGCTCGGCCCGGCGCTGCACCCGCAGCCCGGCGTCGTCCCAGTCGATCGCGGGGTTCGCCGGGTCGGCGTGCAGGGACGGTGCGAGGGTGCGGTGGCGCAGCTGGAGCAGGATCTTGGTCAGGCCGGCGATCCCGGCCGCGGACTCCAGGTGGCCGATCGACGACTTCACGGACCCGATCCGGGTCGGCGTCCCGCCGAAGACCCGGTTCAGGGCCGAGACCTCGATCGGGTCGCCGAGCGCGGTCCCGGTGCCGTGCGCCTCGACGTAGCCGATCGAGGCCGGGTCGACGTCCGCCCGCTCCAGCGCCCGGCGCACCACGTCGGCCTGGGCGGCCGGGTTGGGCACGAAGAAGCCGCCCGCCCGCCCGCCGTGGTTGACGGCGCTGCCCTTGATCACGCCGAGCACCCGGTCGCCGTCCTCCAGTGCCCGGGCCAGCGGCTTGAGCACGACGACGCCGACGCCCTCGCCGGGCACGTACCCGTCGCCGCCCTCGCCGAAGGCGCGGCAGCGGCCGTCGGAGGAGACGAAGCCGACCTGGCTCAGGTGCAGGTACTTGTACGGGTGGACGATCGTGTTCACGCCGCCGGCGAGCGCCAGTTCGCTGTCGCCGCTGCGCAGGCTCTCGCACGCCAGGTGCAGCGCTGTCAGGGACGAGGAGCACATGGTGTCGAGGGCGAGGCTGGGGCCGCGCAGGTCGAGGAAGGAGGAGACCCGGTTGGCGACGGCCGAGGCGAAGGACGTCGGCAGGACCGGCAGCCGGTCCTCCGCGCCCAGGCCGAGCATCTGGTACTGGGTGAACATCACCCCGGCGAAGACGCCCACCGGGCGCCCGGCGACGTCGGCACGGGTGAGGCCGGCGTCCTCCAGGGCGTGCCAGGAGGCCTGCAGGAACAGCCGCTCCTGCGGGTCCATGCCCTCGGCCTCGCGCGGCGTGATCCGGAAGAAGCCGGGGTCGAACTCGTCGATGCCGTCGAGGAATCCGCCCCACTTGCTGGTCGAGCGCCCGGGGGCGCGCTGCGGGTCGTAGAAGCCGGCCGCGTCCCAGCGGCCCTCGGGGATCTCGGTGACGCAGTCGCGGCCGGTCCGCAGGTTGGTCCAGAACCGGTCGAGGTCCCCGGCCATGGGGTAGCGGCCGGCGACGCCGATCACCGCGATGTCCCCGACGGGGTCGGGCGTGCCCTCACCGGTCCAGGCCGGCTCGGTCACCGTGACGGCGGCGGCGGTGACGGGGGCCAGCGCCAGGGCCTCGCGGGCGCGCTCCGGATCGCCGTGCAGCACCACCAGTTCGGCACCGGTGAGCGACAGCGCCCGCTCGAACACGGCCAGGCCCTCCGCCGTCGGCAGCGGGACCTGCCCCTGCCGGCGGAACAGCGCCCGCGTCGCGTCGTCCGTGCGCATCCCGCCCTCGGCCCACAGCGGCCAGGCGAAGGAGACGAGGCCGTGCTCGCGGGCGTAGGCGTCCAGGAAGGCGTTGGCGGCGGCGTAGTCGGCCTGGCCGACGTTCCCGGAGACGCCCGTCACCGAGGAGAACACCGCGAAGAAGTCGAGGCCCAGGTCGCGGGTCGCCCGGTGCAGCAGCACCGTGCCGCGCACCTTGGGGGACAGCACCGCGGACAGGTCGGCGGCGGTCTTGCCGGGCAGCAGGCCGTCCCGCAGCACCCCGGCCGCGTGCACGACGCCGTCCAGCCGGCCGTGCCGGTCGAGGACGTCGGCGACCAGGGCCGTCACCTCGGCGGGCACCGTCACGTCGGCCCGGACGAACCGGCCCGCGGTCGGCTCCGCCGGGGGCGTCCGCCCGGCCAGCACGGCCGTGGCGCCGCGCTCGGCCAGCAGGGCGGCGAGCTCGCGGCCGAGGCCGCCCGCGCCGCCGGTGACCAGGTAGACGCCGCCGGGCCGGATCCGCTGCCCGGCATCGGGCCGCGCCTCCCGGTAGCGGCGCACCTCGCGGCGCCCCGGGGTGTGCCGCACCCACGTCTCGTCCCGGTCGCCGAACTCCGCGAGCAGGGCCCGCGGGTCGAAGCCGCCGTCGCACTCGACGGCGGTCACGGTGAGCGCGGGCTTCTCCAGCCGGACCGTCCGGGCCAGCCCGGCCACCGCGGCCGCGACCGTGGCCGGCCCGGCGTGCACGACGGGCGCGGGGTGCGGCGCGAGCACCTGCGCCAGGGCGAGGACCTCACGGCAGGCCGCCTCGACGGCCTCGGGGAGGTCGGCGGCGGGCGCGGCCAGGTGCAGCACCCCGGCGGGGGCGGTGCCGAGTTCGGCCAGGAGCTTGCGGAGGTCGCCGGCGTCGTCGGCGCGGAGCTCGTACGTGTCGGGCCCCAGGCGGCGGAAGGCCTCGCCGCGCCGGACGGTGGTCTGCCCGGGGCGCACCGCGAGGTCGCCGATCACCAGCAGCGGGCCCGCCGGCTCCGGTGCGGCCGGGCGGGGCGCCGGCTGCCAGACACCGGTCAGGCAGTGCGTGCGGGCGGGGGTGTCGGGCCGCGGCTCGGCCGCCTCGGGGGCCGCCGGGGCGCGCCGGTCGGCGGGCACCAGGCCGAGCAGGTGGGCGGCGACCGCGTCGACCGTGGGGTACTCGAACAGCAGCGTCGGGTAGAGGGCGATGTCCCACCGCTCCTCGAAGGCGCGGACCAGCGAGAGCAGGTGGGTCGAGTCCAGCCCGAGGTCGTAGAAGCCGAGGTCGCCGTCGACCACCAGGCCGGGGTCCCCGACGGCGTCGCGGACCAGCCCGGCGACCTCCGCCCGGAGGTCGCCCGGCCCGTCGTCGGCGGCCGTCGGGCCGGACGGGACCGGCGGGACCGGCGGGACCGGCGGGACCGGCGGCGCCGGCTGGACGGCGTGGGCCTGCGGCGCGGCGGCGTCCGGCTCCGCGCCCGCCGTGGTCTCGGTGCCCGCCGTGGTGAGCCGGGTGATCGACGCCGTGGAGCGGATCCGCTTGAAGGTGAGGCCGGTGAACCGGGCGGCGGGCGCGCCGGAAGCGTCGAACAGGTCGATGTCGGCCTTCACCACGTCGGCGCCGGCCGCCACCCGGGTGAACCGCAGGTTCACCGTGCAGGCCTCGCCGAGCGGCCGGACCGCGCGGAACCCGCCGATGTGCAGGGGGATCAGCGGGCGCCCGTCGGCGTCCTCACCCGCGAAGGCGAGCGCGTACGCCTGCATGGTGGCGCCGTCGAGCAGCGCGGGGTGGAGCAGGAAGTCCTCGGCCGTGGCGCGCGCTTCCTCGCCCAGGGCGAGCTCGGACCAGACCCGGTCGGCCGAGGCCCGCAGGGTGCCGGTGACCCGCATGAACGCCCGGTGTTCGATGCCCGCCGAACGCCCGGTCGCGTACACCTCGGCGACGTCGCGCGCGGCGCCGGCCGGCGCCGGGTCGGGCGCGCCGGTGAGCGGCGGCAGGTCGGTGCGCAGGGTCGCCCGCAGGTGGGTGGTCACCGTGTCGTCGACCGGGCTGCCGTCGTGGGTGCGCCGGCTGGTCGCCGTCACCCGGTAGACCTCGCCGTCGGGCTCGGCCTCGACGGTCAGCTGCCGGTCGAAGGCCTCGGTGGTCACCACGGGCTCGACGAACAGCACGTCGCTCAGGCCGGTGCGCTCCAGCGGGAAGTCGCTTGCCGCGAGCATCCGTTGGACGATGTCGAGGAAGGTGACGCCCGGCAGGGTGCGCACCCCGTGCACACGGTGGTCGTCGACGATCGGGTTGTCCCTGTTCAGGTCTAAGGCACAGCGTACGGACCGTCGGTCCACGTGTTCTCTCCTGGTGATGGGCGGCTCGGCGGGCTGGGGGCGGGCGCGCCGGGTTACGTGAGGGTCAGGTCGAGCCGGGCCGACCTGCGCGGGGCCGGGGCGGGCACGACGGCGGGCCGGTGCCAGAAGCGGCGCCGCCGGTAGGCGGGGGGCGGCAGCGGGCGGCGTCCGGGCTCCCCGGGCGTGCCGGCGCCGAGGACGGCGTGGGCGTTGGTCCCGCCGAAGCCGAAGGCGCTCACCGCGACCCGGCTGCCGGCGGGCAGCTCCGCGACCTGCGTCACCGGGAAGAACGGCGACTCGGCGAAGGCGAAGCGCGGGTTCGGGCGGTGGCAGTGCAGGGTGGGGACGAGCGTGCCGTGCCGCAGGATCTGCACCGCCTTGATGAACCCGGCGACGCCGGCGGCGCTGAGCAGGTGGCCCATCGAGCTCTTGACGCTGCCGATCCCGCAGTAGCCGCGGTCCTGGGTGTGGGCGCGGTGGACGGCGGTCAGCGCCTGGAGCTCGATCGGGTCGCCGATCATCGTGCCGGTGCCGTGGGCCTCGACGTACCCGATCGTCCGGGCGTCGATCCCGCCCCGGGTCAGCACCTCGGAGACCAGGGCGCGCTGGGCGCGGCCATTGGGTGTGGTGTACCCCATCGTCCGGCCGTCGTTGTTGACGCCCGACGATTCGAGCACCGCGAGCACCCGGTCGCCGTCGCGCAGCGCGTCGTCCAGCCGCTTCAGCAGCACCATCCCGGCGCCCTCGCCGGGCACCAGCCCGTCCGCGGCCTCGTCGAAGGTGCGGCAGCGGCCGCTGGGCGACAGCGCCTTGCCGGCGCTGAGCATGAGGTACGGCTCCTCATCGAAGAGCAGGTCCGCACCGCCGGCCAGGGCCATCGAGGACTCGCCCGAGGCGAGGCTCTGGGCCGCCAGGTGGATGCTCAGCAGCGAGGACGAACAGGCGCTGTCGACCACGAGGTTGGGGCCGGTGAGGTCGAGGAAGTGCGAGACGTGCGCGGCGATGAAGTTCTGGTTCACGCCGACGATGTACTCGCGCTTCGGCGCCTGGAGGTGCAGCCGGTGGTTGCCGGTGCGGGCGCCCACGAACACCCCGACCGGACGCCCGCGCAGCTCGGCGTCGGTGTACCCGGCGTCCCGGACGGCCTCGACCGAGACCTCCAGGGTCTTGCGCACCAGCGGGTCCAGGTGCCGTGCGGTCTCGTCGTCGAAGCCGAAGAAGTCGGGGTCGAACAGCGCGGCATCGTCGAGGAACCCGCCCCACTTGCTCTGGCTGCGGCCGTGGCCGCCGTCGGGGTGGTAGAGCGCGGCGGTGTCCCAGCGATCGGCCGGGACGTCGGTGACGAGGTCGCGGCCGGCCAGCAGGGCCTGCCAGAGCTGCTCCGGGTCGCTCGCGCCGGGCAGGCGGCAGGCCATGCCGATCACGGCGACGGGCGTCGGCCGGCCGCCGGGCACGGTGGCGGCCGGGGCCGTGAACGTGGCCGGGGCCGGGGTCAGGGCGGCCGGCGCCGGGGGCACCGCCGTGGGTACGGACGGTGCGGCGGGTACGGACGGTACGGCGGGGCCGCCGAGGGCGGCGGCGAGCCCGCCGAGGGTCGGGTGCTCCTGCAGCAGGCTCGGGTCGACCACGTCGCCGAGCTCGGCTTCGAGCGCCCGCACCAGTTCGGCCATCAGCAGCGAGTCCACGCCGACGTCGCCGAGCGTCGTCTCGGGCCCCAGCAGCGCGGGGTCGACCCTGGTCGTCCGGGCCACGACGGCGTACAGCCAGCCGAGGTCCGGCGCGGCGGCCGGGTCCGCAGGGGCGGCCAACGGGCCCGCCGGGATCAGCACCGGGTCCGCCGTGGCGGCCGGCGCGGGCGCCGGCTGCGGCAGCGCGGCCGGCCGCGGCGCCTGGTACAGCTCCTGGGTGGCGACCGACGAGCGCTCCACGAGGCACGGCAGCAGCACCGGCCGGCCGGGCACCCGCAGGGCGAGGTCGAGCAGCCGCAGCGCGTCCGTCCCGTCCAGGTCGGGGACGCCGAGCGCGGCACTGGCGCTGTCGCGGTCGACCCCCATCCCGACCTCGCGCCACAGCGGCCAGCGCAGCGAGCGCACCACACAGCCGGACCCGTCGGCCCCGGTCTCGGCCTCGGCCTCGGCGATGTCGTCGAGCGCGGTGTTGGCCGCCGCGTAGTCCAGGTAGCCCGCGGCCAGGCGCGGCGAGGCCGCCGCCACCGAGGAGAACAGCACCAGCAGCTTCGGCGGCTGCCCGCCGAAGGCCGACCGGAGCACCCGCAGCCCCTCGGTCTTGGGCCGCAGCACCCGGGCGATCTCCTCGGCGCCGCGCGCCAGGAAGGAGGTCGGACGGTCCATCACACCGGCGCAGTGGAAGGCGGCGACGATGTCCCCGGACTGCTTCCTGACCTGGCCGAACAGCCGGCGCAGCCGGGCCGTGTCGTCCAGCGCGTCGGTGCGCACGGTGAGGGTCACCCCGCGCTCGACCAGTGCGGTCAGCGCGGTGAGCCGGGCGCGCAGCACCGGGTCGGTGGACGGGGCCGCGAGGAGGACGGCCCACTGGTTGCGGGCGGGCATCCGGGAGCGGCCGAGCAGGACGAGGTGGCGGGCGCCGCGGTCGGCCAGGTGCGCCGCGAGGCGCAGGCCGATGCCGCCGAGGCCGCCGGTGATCACCGTCGCGCCGCGGTCCAGACCGGTGAGCGGGTCGGTTCCGGTGGCGGCCGGGGCGAACCCGGCCACCGGGCGGCGGCGCCGGCCGCCGGTGTGGCGCAGTTCGGTCTCCCGGTCGACGGCCGCCGTCTCGGTGGCGACGGCGACGGCGAGGTCGTCGGCTCCGCCGTCCACCCGAACGGTGCGCGCGTGGACGGTCGGGAACTCGCCGGACAGGGCCCGGTAGAACCCGGCGAGGACGGACCGCTCGGCGCCGCTGACGTGGACGCAGCGCAGTCCGGCCCGGGGGTTGGCGGCGAGCACCTGCTGGAGCAGCTCGATCCGTTCGGTCACCCGGGTGCCGGGCTCGGTCCAGTCGACCAGGTCGACGATCCCGGCCAGGCCCGCCGGGTCGGCCGGCGGCTCTCCCGGGACGTGCACGACGGCCTGCTCGCCGAGCACCCGGCGGGCGAGGTCCCGGTCGGTGGTCACCGCGAGGAACCGGCCGGCCGGGGCGGTCGGCGGGGCGGGCGCGTCCTCCCAGGTGGTGGTGAGGAACTCGGCGCCGGCCGTGGGCCCGGCCCAGTGCCGGTCACGGCTGAACGGGTAGGTCGGCAGCGACACCGGCGGGGCGTCCGGGGTGGCCGGCTCCCGCTCCTCGGCCGACTCCCGCTCCTCGGCGGGCTCGCGGTCGAGGACGGTGGCGAGGCCCTCGGCGAGGCCGGCGAGGTCGGCGGCCTCCACGGTGACGCGGTGCGCCAGGGCCGCCCGTCCGGTGCGCATGGTCCGGGCGATGGAGGCGAGCGGCGGGGCGTCCGGTGAGCGCACCACGGCGAGCAGCGCGGCCACGGCGGCGCGCAGCGCCTGCGGGGTGCGGGCCGAGACGGGGACGACCACCGGGCCGTCGAGCGGCCGGTCGGCCGCCGCCGCGGGCGCCTCCTCCAGAACGACGTGGGCGTTGGTGCCGCCCATGCCGAAGGAGCTGACGCCGGCCCGGCGGGGGCCGCCGCCGGTGGGCGCCTCCCAGGGGCCGCGCTCCCGCTGGAGGCGCAGCGGGGAGCCCTCGACCTTGATCATCCGGTTCGGCCGGGTGATGTTGCGGGTGGCCGGGATCGTGCGGTGACGCATGGCCAGGATCACCTTGATCATGCCCGCGATCCCGGCGGCGCCCTCCAGGTGGCCGATGTTGGTCTTGAGCGAGCCGACGCCGCAGTGCGGCCGCTCCGGGCGCGGGTGCCCCCAGGTGGCGTAGAGGCGCTCGAACGCGGCGACCATCCCGGAGACCTCGATCGGGTCGCCGAGGCGGGTGCCGGTGCCGTGCGCCTCCAGGTAGCCGACGGTCGCCGGATCGACGCCCGCCTCGGTGTGGGCGGCGACCAGCAGGTCGGCCTGCGCCTCCGGGTTGGGCGCGGTGAAGGACTGGGCCTGCCCGCCGTGGTTGACGGCCACGCCGCGGATCACGGCGTGCACGCGGTCCCCGTCGGCCAGGGCCCGGTCCAGCGGCTTGAGCAGCAGGGCGCCCACGCCCTCGCCCCGGACGTAGCCGTCCGCGTCGTCGTCGAAGGTGTGGCAGCGGCCGCGCGGGCTGAGCACGCCGGTGCGCTGGTAGGCGTTCTGCCGGGCCGGGTCGCACAGCACGTTGACGCCGCCGACGAAGGCCTGGTCGCACTCGCCGGAGCGAAGCGCGGCGACGGCCTGGGCGACGGCGACCAGGGAGGAGGAGCAGAGGGTGTCCACGGCGACGCTGGGGCCGCGCAGTCCGAGGGCGTACGAGACGCGGTTGGCCACCAGGGACGGCGACACGGCGACGCTCAGGTGCGGTTCGTCGCGGCCGGCGTGCGCGGCGAGGACGGCGGCGTAGTCCGAGTGGCAGACGCCCGCGTAGACGCCGGTACGGGTGCCGGCCAGCGCGGTCGGGTCCCAGCCGGCGTCCTCGGCGGTGGCCCAGGCGACCTCCAGGAGCAGTCGCTGCTGGGGGTCCATCAGGGCCGCCTCGCGCGGGCTGATGCCGAAGAACTCGTGGTCGAAGCGGCGGATGTCGTCGAGCAGGGCCGCCTTGCCGACCACGTCGGGGTGGGCGGCGGTGTCCCAGCGGTCGGCCGGGATGTCGCGGACGGCGTCGGTGTCCCGGCCGAGCAGGTCCCACAGCTCGGTGACGCTCTCCGCGCCGGGGAACCGGCCGGCCATGCCGACCACGGCGATCGGCGCCGCCGGGTCGCGGGGGGCGGCGGCCACCGGGCCGGGCGCGGCCGCCGGGCGCTCGCCGCGCAGTACGCGGGCCATGGCGGCGGCCGTGAACGCCTGGAACATGGTGCTGGGGTCGAGTTCGAGCCCGAGCTCCTCCTCGGCCCGGGCGGCGAGCTCCGACAGCGCCAGGCTGTCCAGCCCGAACGGGCGCAGGTCGTCCTCGGCGGTCAGCGAGCCGGCGGGCCGGGCGAGCACGTCCTCCAGCAGCGGCAGGAGGCCGGCCTCCAGGCCGTCGGGGACGGTGGCGGGGGGTGTGGCGGGGACGGGGCGGGCGGGCGCCGGGGCCGCGGCCGGGGCCGGCGCGGCGGCCTGGGCCCGGGCCGCCCCGCCGCCCCAGAGGGCGGCGAAGACGCCGGGGTGGACGAGGCGCTTGACGGTGCGGATCCGGGCCAGCGGCCGGCCGTCGCGTTCCCGCAGCAGGGTCGAGGTGAGCACCGCGCGGTGGTCCGACTCGAAGCGGCAGTCGTCCAGCCGGTAGCGCACCGAGTCCTCCAGGCCGCAGTTGCCCAGGTAGAGGATGTCCCGGCTGAGGGTGCAGGCCTCGACGGCCCACTCCCCTCCCGGTGCGAGCGACTGCAGGTACTTGCGCTCGCCCCGGTCGTTGATGTGCGGGTAGGAGGCGAAGTAGAGCAGGCCGGCCGCGTTGACGTCGGCGAACGGGTTGAGCTCGTAGGTGTCCTGGAACAGGCCGGGGCCGTCACCGGTGCCGAGCCCGCTCCTGGTGCGGAATTCGGCCTGGAACTCGAGGTGTTCGGCGGTCGGCCGGCCCACCGGCGCCCGGCCCGGGTTGCGCGGGGCGCCGGGCGAGAGCCAGTTGCCGGTGCCCCTGCGGACGAAGGCGGTGAGCAGCCGGGCCTCGACGTGCGAGGTCGCGGTGGCGAACCGGACGTCGCTGACGAAGGCCTGGTCGTCCAGCCTGGTGAGCGTGCCGTCGAGCTGCCCGGGGTCGTGCTCGGAGAAGAACCGCAGGGAGTCGGCGGCGGTGAGCCGGACGCGGACGAAGGCGGGTAACAGCCTGGTGCCGTCGCCGTCCGTCAGGTCGGCGACCTTGCAGCCGAAGTGGTTGCCGATCAGCTCCCAGTGGAGGTCGCCGGCCTCGCGCAGCAGCCAGTTCTCCGACAGTCCGCCGACGGACAGCGAGGGCAGTCCCAGGACGACCGGCCGGCTCAGCACGCCGGCCTCCCGGTGGACGGGGAGGGCAGCAGGAGGGGGTTCGGCACCGTACGGCCGACCCCTGTTTTCGGACATGCGCATGACACCACTCGGCAGCGCCGGATCACCACATCCCCCGTCCCTGATGTGTCGTCGCGCGGGCTCCGCAGTGCACGGCAAGCCGCCCGCGCACGATTCATGGAGCCCGCCGAAGAAGAACAGTCGGTGGCTGAAGAGGCCCTGATGCGCCTCCCACGTCCCTGTGGTCACGCCCCCCGACGTCGATCATCATGAACGATCATGTCCACGCCCCGCAAGGGGTGTCAGTTCGTTCACGACACGAGCCGTCGGCCGTCCGTCCGTACTCCACGCCGAGCGGACACCCGTTCGACGTATGAGCCGGACAAGGCCTTCCCCGTGGCGGCGGATTTCATTCCGATCACGGCGATCTTTCTCCATCACGGCTCCCACCAGGGCGTTCTGATGCTCCACCAGCTGCGGACCGTCACTCGGCGTGCCGCTGCGGCCGCTCTCGGCGACGGCCGGATCGGGGGGTCCGACCGCCGCCGGCGAGGGGGCCCGCCGGGGCACTTCCGGAGATCGGCCGGAAATCATCGACGGGGGCGACAATCCGGCCATGAATGCCGCATCCGGAATTCACCGGGCGAACGGCCGGCAGATCCGTCACCGATATCCGCGAACTCCCGGAACTCCCGGGCCGACAACACGGATTCGGCCAGAACTTGGGAGCACACCGCCGCCCCGAGTAGGGTGCCCAGCATGTTACGGAACGTGAAAGGCACGCAGTATGTGACCGCTCTGCGCGAGGGCGGTTCACTCCCCGGCATCGTCGAGGCCGACAACGACGGCATCTACGTGGTCAAGTTCAAGGGCGCCGGGCAGGGCAGCGCGGCCCTCGTCTCGGAGGTCGTCTGCGGCGAGCTCGGCCGGCGCCTGGGCATCCGGGTCCCCGAGCTGGTGCTCCTGGACATCGACCCCGAACTGGCCCGCCGCGAGCCGGACCAGGAGGTCCAGGACCTGCTGGTCGCGAGCACCGGCCAGAACCTGGGCATGGACTTCCTGCCCGGTTCGATCAACTACGACGGCATCAAGTGGCAGCCGCCGGCCGAGGAGGCCGCCAGGATCTACTGGCTGGACGCGCTCACGGCCAACGTGGACCGCACCTGGTCCAATCCCAACCTGCTGATCTGGCACCGGGAGCTGTGGGCGATCGACCACGGCGCCGCCCTGGTCTTCCAGCACTCGTGGCCGGCCGTGGACGCCTGGGCCGAGCGCAAGTACCCGATGGACACGCACGTCCTGAGCGAGCCGGTGGCCGAGCTGTCCGACGCGAGGCTCCGGGACCTGGACGCCGAACTGGCGGCCCTGGTGACCCAGGAGACCCTGGAGGAGGTCGTCGCGCTGGTGCCCGACCACTTCCTCCTGGGCATGAACTCGGCGAACGGCCTGGAGGCCGACGTGCTGCGGGAGCGCTACTGCGACTACCTGCTGGCCCGCTGCTCCGGCTCGCGCGGCTGGTGGTCGGTGTGACCACGGTGACGAGCCCGTCCATCGGTTTCGACTACGCGCTGCTGTACGCCGTCCCCCGCGTCGACCGCGGCGAGCGGATCAACGTCGGCGCGCTGCTGTACAGCCGGGAGGCCGACTTCCTCGGCGCCGCGATCCACCTGGACGAGGCGCGGCTGCGCGCCCTCGACCCCGGGGTGGACGTCCAGGGCGTCGCGGCCGCGCTCGACGCGATCCGCGCGATCTGCAGCGGCGACCGGACCGCCGGCCCCGCCGCCGCCGGCCCGGCCCGGACCCGCTTCGGCTGGCTCACCGCGCCGCGCAGCGCGATCGTCCAGCCCAGTCCGGTCCACTGCGGCATCACCGCCGACCCGGCCGCCGAACTGGACCGGCTGATGCGCCGCTACGTGCACTGACCTCGGGATTCGTCCCACCGGCCGTCCTCGGGCTGCCGCCGCCTCCCCCCGGAGCCGGCGGCAGCCCTTCTTCGTGCGGAAACCCATTTCAGATACAGGCCTGTATTGGGATACAGTCTCGTATCCGACGGCGCATCAGGAGGCGATCACCATCACCAAGCGGCTCACCCGGCAGCAGAGCCGGGAACTCACCCGCGAGCAGCTGCTGCAGGCCGCGGCCGAGCTCTTCGCCGAGCACGGCGTCAACGGCACCTCGGTCGAGCAGATCGTCGAGCGCGCCGGCTACACCCGCGGCGCGTTCTACGGCAACTTCGAGGGCAAGCACGAGCTCGTCCTGGCGCTGCTGGAGCAGCGCACCCAGCGCGAGCTGGAGGAGATGCAGGAGATCAGCCGCGACGCCGGGTCGTTCGACAGCCTGATGGAGAACCTGCGGTCCTGGTACCGCCAGCGTGACGAGACCCTCGCCAGCTGGCTCGCCCTGCGCACCGAGCTCTGGCTCTACGGCCTGCGCGACCCGAAGCTGCTGCCGCTGCTCGCGGACCGCGAACGGCGCTCGCGCGCCGCGCTCGCCCAGGCGCTGGAGCAGGGCTTCGCCGCCCGCTCGGTGGCCCCCCCGGCCCCGGTCGAGTTCCTCGCCCTCGTCGTGTACTCGCTGGGCGACGGCCTGTCCATCCAGCGCGCGCTCTGCCCCGAGGACAGCGACATCGACACCGTCGCGAACGCCATCGAGCTGCTGATGCGCTCGTGGGGTGCGCTCACCCGCAACCCCGCACCCGTCGAGGAAACCTCCCGCCCGTCCCCCGGGCGTCCCGCCGACAAGGGCCGGACGCCATCGATCGAGAAGCCGGAGAACAACCCATGAGCAGCAAGGCAGGGCAGGCGGAGCAGCCGACCGCCGGGCCGCCTATCGCCCCCGACGCCCCCGCGCCGGACCCGAAGCGGTGGCTGGCGCTGGGCGTCCTGCTGGTCGCCACCTTCATGGACCTGCTGGACGTCAACATCGTCACCGTGGCGATCCCGACCATCCAGGGCGACCTCGGCGCGTCGGCCGTCGTCATCCAGGCGATCACCGCCGGCTACACGCTGTCCTTCGCGGCCATCCTGATCACCGGCGGCAGGCTCGGCGACATCTTCGGCCGCAAGCGGATGTTCATGACCGGTGTCGCCGGGTTCGTCGTGGCCTCCGCCCTGTGCGCGGCCGCGCAGAACTCCGAGATGCTGGTCATCTCCCGCATCCTCCAGGGCATGGCCGCCGCGATCATGGTCCCGCAGGTCCTGGCGATCGTCCACGTGACCTTCGACCCCCGGGAGATCGGCCGCGTCGTCAGCCTGTACGCGGGCATGATCGGCCTGGCCATCGTCGCCGCCCCGATCCTCGGCGGCGCCCTGGTCGACTGGAACCTGTTCGACCTCGGCTGGCGGAGCATCTTCGTGGTCAACCTGCCGGTCGGCGCCGCCGCCCTGGTCGGGGCCGCGAAGTGGATGAAGGAGTCCAAGTCCCCGCACGCGATGCGGCTGGACCTGATCGGCATGCTGCTCGCGATCGTCGGCCTGCTCCTGCTGATGCTGCCGCTCATGCTCGGCCGTGAACTCGACTGGCCCGCCTGGAGCATCACCTGCCTGTTCGGCGCCGCGCCCGTCATCGTGGGCTTCGTCTTCTACGAGCGGTACAAGACCCGCAAGGACGGGTCCCCGCTGGTGATCCTCTCCCTGTTCCAGGTCCGCGCGTTCGGCGCCGGCGTCGCGGCGCAGATGCTCTTCAGCGCCGTCCCGGCGGGCTTCTTCCTCAGCTGGACGCTCTACCTCCAGGCCGGCCTGGGCTGGTCGGCGCTGCACACCGGTCTGACCGCGATCCCCTTCTCGCTCGGGGTCCCGATCGTCGGCACGATCGCGGTGCGCACGCTGTACCCCCGGTACGGGCGGTACACCCTGGTGGCGGGCGCCGTGCTGATGATGCTCGGCGTCGCCTCCTACGCCTGGGTCGCCAACCACGCCGGAACCGGCATCACCTCCTGGCACGCCGCCCCGTCCATGCTCCTGCTCGGCTCCGGCATGGGCCTGCTGATGGCCCCGCTGACCGGTCTGATCCTGCGCGAGGTCAAGCCGCAGGAGGCCGGCGCGGCCTCCGGCATCATCAACGCGACCGGCCAGCTCGGCGCGGCCCTCGGCGTGGCGATCATCGGCGGCATCTTCTTCTCCGCCCTGGCGAGCAACGCGGGCCCGCAGGCCGACAAGGTCATCCCGACCGCCGCGGTGGCACCGGCCCAGGCCGGGGCGATCCGCACCTGCGCGACCGACGCGCTCGGCCAGCCCGACCTGACCAAGACGCCGGAGAGCTGCACCACGCTGCTCGCGAACGCCCCGGCCGCCGGCCAGGACTCCGCCGCCGACGCCAGGACGGCCGACGCCAAGACGGTCGGCAGCACCCTCGGCGAGATCCGCTCCAAGACCTTCATCACCACCTACAGCGAGGCGCTGTACTGGGTGGCCGGCGGCCTGGTGCTCGTCACCGGCCTGCTGTTCCTCCTGCCGCACCGGACGCACCGGCCGGAGAAGCAGTGAGCCTCGGCTGAGCCCCGGCCGGACCTCGGCGCCCGAAGGGGTGTTCGCCCCCGGCTGCTAGGCTGACCTGCTGCCCTGTCGTCGACTGACGTGCGGTCAACTCCACCGCACGCGCCCGCGGAACGCGGGCCGACGACCGAATCCACACCTGGAGAAGCACAGTTATGAGCGGTACGACCTACCAGGTCATCACCCACGGCAAGTTCGCCGAGCTCACCGACGAACAGCGTGCGTCCCTGGTCGCCCAGGCCGGCGAGCACGACCTGTTCAAGGCCCGGTTCACCGAGGAGGGCACCGTCACGTACGAGCCGGCCCTGCTCACCTTCACCTTCCGGGTCCTCATCCCGGCGGGCGACCAGGACACCGAGGACCTCGTCCTGGGCCAGGCCGAGGAACTGGCCGCGGCCGCCATCCACAAGCTCGGGGGCTCGTACCGCGACCTCCGGTCGGTCTCCACCGACCTGTCCAAGATCAAGGTCAAGCGAAAGGGCCGCTGAGCCCCTGACGGAACCGGCCCGTGCCGCGCGCACGGGCCGGGCCGGCCTCAGAAAGGATGCGTTCCCTCCCATGACACCCGAACAACTCGCCATCGACCTGGGCGATCCGGTGCTGCGCCGGGTCTTCTCGGCGCTCGCCCTCGGCGCGACGACCTCCTCGGAGATCCTCTCCCTCTCGGGACTCAGCGCACCGCAGGCCGCCCCGGCCATCGGGCGGCTCGTCCGCAGCGGACTGCTCGCCCAGGGGCGCGGCTCGCTGGCCCTGGACGAGGGCTCCCTCGCCGCGGCCGCGGAGACCGCCGCCCGGCGCGTCGCGGACGAGGCGGCGGCCGACCAGCCCGACCCGCAACTGCGCGGCCACATCCGCGGCGGGGTCCTGGTGAACGTGCCGGAGCAGGACGCCGACGCCCGTCGCGCGGTGCTCGGTCACATCGCCGCCGCCACCTTCGCCGCCGACGACGACTACGACGAGCGGACGGTGACCGACCGCCTGCAGCCGTGGTGCGAGGGCGGCGTGCTGGACGCCGTCTCGCTGCGGCGCGCCCTCGTCGACGACGGACTCCTGGCCAGGGAGTCCGGACGCTACCGGCTCGCCGCCCCGGTGGGCAGCGCCGGCTGAAGACCGGCGGAAGGCCCCGCACCCGGAACTGCGGGGCCTTCCGCCTCCTCCTCGTGCCCAGGACCCTTGTCCTGGGTTTCGCTCTCAGACCCCGACGGCCACCCTCGGCCGGCGCACCGCGTCCAGCACGGCCTCCTGGTACGGAGTCAGCCCCGGTGCCGCGGCGCGGGAGGGGTGCAGCGCCGCCAGGTCCACCCGGAACCCGGCGCAGTACAGCGCGCCCAGCGCGTCGAGCACCGAGCGGCGCTCGACCCGCCGACGCCCCGAGGGCAGCAGCCGGCCGGTCCGCTCGCCGTGCTCCAGCGTCTGCCGGATCGGACTGAGCAGCACCGGGTGGGCGCTGACCTCGACGAACACCTCGTGGCCGGCCTCGTGCAGGCGGTCCACCGCGGCGGCGAGCCGAACCGGCTCCCGCAGGTTGCGCATCCAGTAGGCCGCGCCGAGTTCCGTCCCCGGCACCGGCTCGGCCGTCACCGTCGAGTACATCGGCACCCGGGTCGGGCCCGGCCGCAGCGAGCCCAGGGCCGCCCGGAGGTCCTCCCGCAGCTCGTCGACGTAGTGGCTGTGCGAGGCGACCGTGCCCTTGATCACCCGGCAGTAGACGTCCCGCCGCTCCAGGTCCTCGACCAGTGCGGCGAGCGAGTCCGCGTCACCGGCCAGCACCGTCGAGCGGGGGCTGTTCTCCCCGGCGACGCTGATCCGGCCGCCGCTGGCCGCGGCCACCGCCTGGGCCTCGGCGGGCGGGAGCTCGGTGATGGCGAGCGCCCCCTTGCCCACGATCCGGCACAGCAGCGCGCTGCGCCGGCAGGCGATCGTCAGGGCGTCCCGCAGGGACAGCGCGCCGGCGGTGTGCGCGGCGGCGATCTCCCCCATGCTGTGGCCGACCACCGCGTCCGGCACCACGCCCCAGCTGCGCCACAGCGCCACCAGGGCGATCTGCAGGGACACCATGGTCGGCTGAAGGACGTCGATCTCGCCCATCCTGGACCCGGTGGCGTCCTCCAGGCCGAGCTGCTCCACCACGGAGAACCCGGCGAACTCGCGGACCTCCCGGTCGCAGCGGTGCAGGGCCTCCCGGAACACCGGTTCGGTGGCGAGCAGTTCACGCCCCATGCCGTGCCACTGGGCGCCCTGGCCGGCGAAGACGAACACCAGCCCGGGAGGCCGGACGGCGGCCGCCGGGAAGGTGCTCCCGGCGGCCGCCGCGATCGACTCCTCCAGCTGCGAGGAGAGTTCCTCGTACGACTCCACGGCGAAGGCGGCCCGGTACGGGCCTTCCGGGCCGGCCGCGGCGTCCCGGCAGTAGTGGGCCAGCGGGGGCAGGTCGCGCCCGGCCCGGACCCGGTCCCGGTGGGCGAGCAGCGCCGCCCGGAGCCCGTCCTCGGTGTCGGCGGCGACGGCGAACAGTCGTGCGTTCACGTCTCCCTCTCTCGCTCCGGCCGGCGGGGCGCCGGGAGCCGGCGCCCCGCCGGGTGTCATCGGCGGACGGCGACCTGGTGGCGGTAGCTCTCCATCGGCAGGCCGCTCATCCACGGCACCACGCCGATCCGGCTGAGCGCGCGGATCGTGGAGTTGGGCTGGTAGCCGGCGAACATCCCGCCGAACATCAGGATCTGGCTGTGCGCCACGATCTGGCGCATCAGCGGGTTGAGCCGCTGGCGCTCCAGCTTCTTGCGGAAGTGGCTGCCCTGGGCCATCCGCCGCCGCACCGCCGCCCGGACCTCGGCGGAGATGTCGTGGTCGGTGGTCCACTCCAGCTCGTCGATCTCCGCGGCCGTCTTGCCCATGGCCGCGTAGCGCTGGCGGGTGAACACGTCGATGTGGCTGAGGTGTCCGCCCGGGCGCAGCACCCGCGCGGCCTCGCGCAGGAACTTGCCGAGGTCGGGGTAGGTGTGCGAGCTCTCGATGTTGACGAGCACGTCCACCGAGGCGTCCTCGAACGGCAGGTCCTCGGCGTCGCCGTGGACGAACCGCAGGGCGCTGCCCCGGGCGAGGGTCGCGGTGCCGCGGGCGATCGCCCGGGGCGACAGGTCGAGACCGGTCATCCGGGCCTCGGGGACGATCCTGGACAGGAAGTTCAGGCCCTCCCCCATGCCGCAGCCGACCTCCAGGACGTCCCGGCCGGCGAGCTCGTCGAGCCCGCCCGGGAGGTCGCGCAGGGCGAGGAAGTACAGCTGCTCGCTGAACCCGTCGGTCCACTCGCCGAACCCGGGCACCAGGGCCCGGATCTCCTCGACGAGCCGGGCGTCGTACATGCCCCAGTTCCACAGGTCGCCCCCGCCGGAGAGGGTGGCGGCCATGTCGTAGATGGTGGCGCTGGCCGACTTCATGCCGGCGGCCTTCTGGCCCGGCCGGGGGGCGCCGGCCTCGTCGAGGTTGATGTCCTTGAGGCCGCTGGTGAAGGCGGTCATGATCTCGGGAGTGGCGGTCATGTGCGGTCTCCGGGAGACGTGTTGGGGGCGGTCACGCGCTGACGCTGTCGCCGCGGACCAGGCCGAAGCCCTCGGGCACGTCGGCCGGGTCACTGCCGGTCGCGAGGGGCCGGTTGTCCTGGTCGACGAAGACGACGCTGGGCTCGTAGGAGCGGGCGTGCTCCTCGCTCATGGAGGCGTAGGCGATGATGATGACCGTGTCGCCGGGGCTGATGAGCCGGGCGGCGGCACCGTTGATGCCGATGATCCCGCTGTCGGCCTCGCCCTCGATGACGTAGGTGCTCAGGCGGGCGCCGTTGTCGACGTCGACGACGTCGACCTTCTCGCCGGGCCAGAGGTTCGCGGCCTTCATCAGGGTGGCGTCGATGGTGATCGAGCCGACGTAGTGCAGGTCCGCCTGGCGCACCGTCGCGCGGTGGATCTTGGACTTGAGCATTTCGCGGAACAGCATGGTCTCCCCGTTCACCAGGTCACCGGCAGCTCGTGGACACCGTAGATGATCATCTCGGCGCGGGTGCGGATCTCCTCGGCCGGGACGGCGAGGCGCAGTTCCGGCAGTCGCGCTGCCAGGCGTTCGAAGGCGACCCGCAGCTCCAGCCGGGCCAGCTGCTGCCCGACGCACTGGTGGATGCCGTACCCGAAGGCCAGGTGCGGCACCGGCTCCCGGGTGATGTCGAGCCGGTCCGGGTCGGCGCAGAGCGCGGGGTCGCGGTTGGCCGCGCCGAGCGACAGCGAGACCGCGTCGCCGGCGGCCATCCGGTGGCCGTCGAACTCCAGGTCCTCGCCGGCCGCGCGGATGGAGCCGCCGTGGACGATGTTCAGGTAGCGCAGCAGTTCCTCGACGGCCTTCGGGGCCAGCGACCGGTCCGCGGCCAGCGCGGCGTACTGCTCCGGGTTCTCCAGCAGCGCGAAGGTCCCCAGGCCGATCATGTTGAGGCTGGTGTCGTAGCCGGCGACGAGCAGCACGCTGCCGATCGTGGCGAGTTCCTCGTCGGTGAGGTCGCCCCCGGCGACGAGCGTGCCGATCAGGTCGTCGGCCGGCTCGGCGCGCTTCGTCTGGATCAGCCGCACCAGCTGGGCGCCGATGCCCTGCCAGCCCGCGATCGCCTCCTCGGCGCTGGAGTGCACGGTGAACAGCGCCTGGACGGCCTTGCCGAACTCCTCGCGCTGGTCGACCGGCACGCCGAGCAGTTCGCAGATCGCGGCGGAGGCCACCGGCTCGGCGAACGCCTCGACCAGGTCGACCGGCCCGCCTCGGGCGATCATCGCGTCGAGGCGGCTCTCCACCAGCTCGGTCATCCACGGTTCCATCGTCTGGGTGCGACGGGCCGAGAACCACGAGGCGACCTGGCGCCGGTAGCGGGTGTGCTCCGGCGGGTCCAGGGCGGTGAACATGCCCGCGGGGATCTCCATCCGGGCCCCGGCCATCGGCAGCGGGATGGGCGTGCGCAGGAGGTCCCCGCGCGAGCTCATCCGGCGCTCCGTCAGCAGTCGGCGGACCTCGTCGTAGCCGGTGACCAGCCAGCCGGTGTGCCCGTCCGGGAACACCATCCGGGCGACGGGGTGCTCGGCGCGCAGCTCCGCGAGCCCCTCGGCCGGGTCGAAGGGACAACGGCCTCGGCGCATCGGCAGGCCGTCGACGGTGGGGATGGCGTCGCTCATCACTTCTCTTCCTCCGGTGACAGGAGCACCGGGAACCGTTGCATGGCGAGCAGGTAGCGCGGCGCGATCTCCGCCGGGTCGACGGCCGGCCGCAGGTCGGGGAACCGGTTGAACAGGCTGGTCAGGGCGATCTCACCCTCGATCAGGGCGAGGCTGCCCCCCAGGCAGTAGTGGGCGCCGCGGCCGAAGCCCAGGTGCGGGTTGTGCTCGCGGGTGAGGTCCAGCCGCGCCGGGTCCGCGAACTCCTCCGGGTCGCGGTTCGCGGCCGCCAGCACCACCTGGACGGCCTCGCCGGGCTGCACCGTCACCTCGCCGATCGTCACCGGCTCGGTGGCGAAGCGGCGGAAGGTGTGCTTCACCGGCGCGGTGTGGCGCACCAGTTCGGCCACCGCGCGGTCGCCGATGGCGGGGTTCTCCTTCAGCAGCCGCAGCTGGTCGGGGTGCTGGAGGAGGGTGAGGGCGCCGAGCGCGATCAGGTTGCGCACGGTCTCGTGGCCGGCCTGCACCAGGACCATGGCCAGCGCCACCAGCTCGTCGTCGTTGAGCCGCTCGCTGTCGTCCTCCTGCGCCTCGACGAGCTCGGAGATCAGGTCGTCCCTGGGCTCGGCCCGGCGGGCGTCGATCAGCTTCCGTGTCACCGCGGCCATGCCGCGCACGGCCGGGGCGAACTGCTCGGGGTTGGGGCGCAGGGCCTGGGCCAGCGTCTCGCTCCACTCCCGCCACTGCTCGCGGTACTCCTCGTCCACGCCGAGCAGTTCGCAGATGACGATGATGGCCAGCGGGTGGGCGTAGTGCGCGATCAGGTCGGGCTCGGGCGTGGCCGCGAGGTCGTCCAGCAGGCCCTCGGCCACGCGGGTGATCGCCGGGGACAGCGCCTGCATCCGGCGCGCGGACAGCGCCCGGGTGACGAGCCGGCGCACCCGCATGTGGTCGGCGCCGTCCATGGTCAGCAGCGTCGAGTCGAACATGTCGACGATGTCCTCGGGGACGCCCCGGCTGAGCATGCTCTCCCGGTGCGAGTCGCCCGGCGGGCGGCTGCGGAAGGTCGGCTCCCCCAGGACGTTCTTGACGTCCTGGAAGCCGGTGACCACCCAGATGTCGCTGCCGTCGGCGAACTTGCCGCGGCAGACCGGCCGGGGGGCCGAGAGCCAGCGCTCGCCCGCCTCGGGGTCGGTGATGAACGCCGGGTCGGACAGGTCGAACTCGCTGTCGAGCGGGTAGGGGCAGCGCGTCCCGGCGGTCTCGCCGGCGTCGTGCGGGTGCTCGGGCACGGCGGTGTCGGTCATGGGGTCAGCCTCGCTCCTCGTTCACATGGTTCAGTCGGGCCGGGGCGGCGCGACGGGTCAGGCGGCCTGGTCGGCGCCGGTGCCGACGGCGGCGGCCTCGACCATCAGGCGGTCGGCCAGTTCGTCGGCGTGGCGGTCCCGCCAGTCGCGCAGCGGAGTGTGCGCCAGCCAGCGGTTGCACGCGCCCAGGGCCGGGCCGCAGGGGATCTGGTAGTCGGCGACCCGGTCCGGCGCGCCCTCGATGGCCCAGGCGCTCGCCTGCGCGCAGTACCAGCGGAAGACCAGCGCCATCCGGCGCTTGGGGTCGGTCCCGGGTTCGGCGGCGCGGCCGAGCCGGGCGTACACCTCGTCGAACGGGGCGCCGAGGTAGTCGCGCTCCACCTTGGCGCGCACCGCGGCGGGGACGGCGTCCCAGGAGTCGTGGTTGCGCCACAGGTCGTAGAGCTTGGTCGCCCTGGCGTGGAACAGCACGCCGCGGCGGAACACCCGCGCGCGGCCCCCGAGTTCGAACAGGCCGCCGTACGGCGCGAACGCCGTGTCGTGCACGTCGGCCTGCTGCAGCAGGTCCTTGGCCGCCGGGCTGATCCCGCTCTCGGCCGTGCACAGGTTGACCGAGCCGGTGAGGACGAAGTCGGCGCCGAGGACGAAGGCCGCCGCCACCGACTCCGGTGCGCCGATGCCGCCGCCGGCCCCGATCCGCACCGCCTGTGCGACTCCCCCGAGCTCCGAGCGCAGCCGGCGCAGCGAGGGCAGCAGCGCCCACAGGGCGGCCAGGTCCGAGTGGTCGCCGGCGTCGCCGACCGCGCAGACGTCGTCCGCCAGCGCGACGCGCTCGCCGGCCGCCGCCTCCTCCGCGGTGAGCAGTCCCTCGGCCACCAGCTGCCGGGCGAGCGCGGCGGGCGGCGGCGAGAGGAACAGCCGTGCCGCGTCCGGGCGGGTCACCTTGGCCAGCAGCTTGCGGGGCACGTGGACGGTGCCGTCGGGCAGCACCCGGGCGCCGGTGAGGCGGTGCCGCACCAGGGCGGGCGTCACCTCGACGTGCGTCGCGGCCTCGACGAACCGGACGTCGTGCCGGATCAGCACGTCGACCAGCTCGTCCTCCGCTCCCGGGTCGAACGGGTCGTGCGTGACGTTGACGCCGAACGGCGCGCCGGCCGGGGCGGTGGCCCGGATCCGGGCCACCGCCGTGCCCACCTCGGCCGCGGGGAGTCCGGCGGCGCCGAAGAAGGAGAGCAGGCCCGCCTTCGCCATCCGGGCGACCAGCTCCACCGAGCCGATGCCGAGGCGCATCCCGCCCGCCGCGTAGGCGAGGCGGACGCCGTAGTCGCGGCGGAAGGCCTCCGACCCCAGGTCCCCGGGGTGCCGGACGGCCGGGAGCCGGGCGGCTGCGGGCTGGGCGGCCGGGGACTGGACGGCTGCGGGCTGGGCGGCCGGCGCCAGGGCGGCCGGGGGCTGCGCGCCGGGGAGCTCGGCGGCCGGGAGCGGGGTGGCCTCGGCCCGGATGCGGTCGACGAGCTTCGTCAGCACCTTCCCGGGGCCGAGCTCCCGCACGGTGAACTCGCCCAGCCCCATCAGCAGCCGGACGCTGTCCGTCCAGCGGACCGGCGAGACGATCTGCCGGCGGAGCGTGTCGGCCACCTCGCCCGCCCGGTAGGGCCTGGCCTCGACGTTGCCGATCACCGGGATCTTGGGCGCGGCGAAGTCGGTGGCGTCGAGCAGCCGCCCGAACTCCTCGGCGGCCCGCGCCATGTAGCGGCTGTGGAACGGCGCGCTGACGTTGAGGGGCGCGCAGCGGGCGCCCGCCTCCTTCAGCAGCGGCAGCGCCCGGTTGACGGCCTCCACCGGTCCGGCGATCACCGTCTGGGTGGGCGCGTTGTCGTTGGCGAGGTCGAGTTCGTCGAGGGCGTGGTCCCGGAGCACCTGCCGGACGAGCCCGGCGTCGACGCCGGAGACCGCGGCCATGGTGCCGCCGGTCACCTCGCCCATCAGCCGGCCGCGCTCGGCGACCAGCCGCAGCCCGGTCTCGAAGTCGTAGACCCCGGCGGCGAACAGGGCGACGAACTCGCCGAGGCTGTGGCCGAGGACGTAGTCGGGCAGCCGGCCGCCCTCCTGGACGGCCGCCAGCCAGGTGAGCGCGTTGACGACGTACAGCGCGGGCTGGGTGTAGCGGGTGTCGCGCAGGTTGCGGCCCGGGTCCTCCAGGCACAGTTCGCGGACGGAGTAGCCGAGCACGGCGTCGGCGCGGGCCACCAGGTCGGGGAACCGGTCGAACACCTCCCGGCCCATGCCCTTGGCCTGCGCTCCCTGCCCGGGGAAGACCCAGACGTCGAGCGTCCTCGGATCGACGGCGGGTCTGGCGGTCACTGCCGTCGGAGCGGTCACGGGTGTCACCTCGGTTCGTGGTGTGGGGGCGGCGAGGGTCGGGCGCGCGTCGAGCACGGCCCGGTAGAGCGCCTCCTCGCGGGCGTACGGGGAGAGCAGCGCCATGACCCGGGACGTGCTGCCCTTCGGCAGGGCCGCGCGCACCAGGTTGGCCATCGACCCGGACGGCCCGAGGTCCAGGAAGAGCAGGTCGTCGCGGGCCAGCAGCGGGTCGAGCGCCTTCGTCAGGTCGAACGGGTCGCGCAGGACCCGCCACAGGTGGCTCGGGTCGAGCATCTGCACGGCCGTCCCGGTGGTGCCGGAGATCAGCGGCGTCGTCGCGGGACTGGTGGTCAGCGAGCCGACCAGGTCCTTGAAGGCGCCCTCCATCGGGTCGATGAGCGGCGAGTGGAAGGGGTAGAGGACGGGCAGCCGCTGGCAGAGCGTGCCGGAGGCCTGCAAGTGGCGCTCGACGCGGTCGAGTTCGGCGGCCGTCCCGGCGAGGACGAAGTTCTCCGGCGAGTTCACCGCGGCCACGTGCGTCCCGGCGAGGGCCGGGTCCCGCCGGGCGAGGCCGACGTCGGCGAGCACCGCGAGCATTCCCCCGCGGGGGCACTCGGCCTCGAAGAGCTCGACCTGCCGCAGCAGGGAGGCCAGGCACTCCTCGGGGTCGAGGACGCCGGCCACCGCGGCCGCCGCCACCTCGCCCAGGCTGGCGCCGAGCACCGCCCCGGGCTCGAAGCCGTACGAGCGCAGCATCCGCGCCAGGGCGTACTCGACCATGAAGATGGCCGGCTGGGTCAACGACAGCCGGGTCATCGGCCGTTCGGGCCCGTGGCCGCCGCCGTGGATGGCGGCGACCACGGAGTCGCCCCGGGTGTCGCGGACGACGGCGTCCAGCGAGTCGAGGGTGTCCCGGAACACGGCGTCGGCCCCGTAGAGCCACTTGCCCATGCCGTGGTACTGGGAGCCCTGACCCGCGAACAGGAAGACCGGCGTGAGCATCAGGAAGCGCGCGGGGCGGCTTCGAGGACCTTGTGGCCGGTGGGCAGCTGGGTCACCGACTCGACGGTGAAGCCGCCCTCCTCCAGGGCCCGGCGCATCGCCGGCTCGTCCAGGCCGAGGGTGCCCTCGTCGCACGCCACCGCCTGGAACATCGCGCGCCAGCCGTCGATGTCGTTCTCCACCAGCGGCTCCAGCACGAGCAGCCGCGCGCCGGCCGGGCTCTCGGCCATCGCGGTGGCGATGGTCCGCAGGATGCGCACGCAGTTGTCGTAGGTCCAGTCGTGCAGCACGTTCTTCAGCAGGTAGCGGTCGGCCCCGGCGGGGACGGAGGCGAAGAAGTCGCTCGGCACGTAGCTGATCCGGTCGAGCACCTCCTGGTCGCGGACCCGGCCGAGGGCGGCCGTGCCGCGGCTGCAGACGCTGGCCCGGTCGGCGACGACGCCCTTGAGCCCGGGGTTGGCCGCGAGGATGCCGGGGAGCAGGCCGCCGCTGCCGCCGCCGACGTCGACGACGGTCGAGAGGCCGGCGAAGTCGTGCTGCTGGACCAGGCAGTGGGCGACCGGCGCGGCCAGGTCCACCATGCCCTGGTCGAACAGCTCGGCGGTCTCGGGGTGGGTCTCCAGGTACCCGTACAGCGACTCCCCGAACACCTTCTCGAAGCCGGAGCGGCCGGTCTTGACGGTGTGCATCAGGCCGCCGAAGGCGTCGTCGTACAGCTCGGCGGAGAGGATCGCGAAGTGGCGCTGGGTGAACGGGTGGTCGGCGCGCAGCGACGCCCACTCCTCGCCGAGCCTGAACTTCTCGCCGTCCCGCTCCAGGATGCCCGGAACGGTGAGCATCTGGAGCAGGCGGTACAGCACGTCGGGGTCGGTCTCGGTGCGCTTGGCCAGCTCGGCGGAGGTCATCGACCCGCCGTCGAGGATGTCCGCTATCTCCAGCCGGGCGGCGACGGCCAGCGCGCGGGCGAACCAGCCGCTGACGGCCAGCTTGAGGATCTCCATGGGGTGTGGCTCCTTCGAAATCCGGTCAGGCGGTCCGGCGCAGCCGGTCGACCAGCGCGGAGGGGGTCGGGTTCTCGAACATGTCGGTCAGGGCGAGCCGGACGCCGGTGAGGTCCCGGATCCGCTGGGCGAGCACGACCGCCAGCAGCGAGTGGCCGCCGTTGGCGAAGAAGTTCGCTCCGGCGTGGAGGTCCTGGCGTTCCAGCAGTTCGGCGAAGAGGCCGGTGATCGTCGCGGTCAGCTCGTCGTCCGCCGCGGTGGCGGGGCCGGCGGCGGCGGCCGGGCCCTGGGCCTGCTCCTTGGCCGCGAGGGCGGCGAGGGTCAGGTAGTCGACCTTGTCGCTGCCGGTGCGCGGGAACGCGTCGACGGCGACGAACCGGTGCGGGATCACCGAGCGCGGGAGCAGCTTGTGCGCGTGGTCCCAGAGCTCGTCGACGGCCTCGGGCCGGTGCGGCACCCGGACGAACGCGGCCAGCGAGCCGTCCGCCCCGGGGTCGCCGACGACGACCACGGCGGCCGCCTCGACGTCGGGGTGGCCGACCAGCACGGCCTCCACCTCGGCCAGCTCCACGCGGTTGCCGCGCAGCTTGACCTGGCGGTCGGTCCGGCCGTACAGGTCGATCCGGCCGTCCGGCCGCCAGCAGGCGACGTCGCCGGAGCGGTGGAAGCGGCCGTACTCGGCGTTCTCGCCGAAGCGCTCGCCGGTCAGCTCGGGCCGCCGGTGGTAGCCCTCGGCGACGCCGGTCCCGGCCACGCAGAGTTCGCCGCGCAGGCCGATCGGCAGCGGCCGGCCGTGCGGGTCGGCGATGAAGACCCGGGTGTTGGCGATCGGCGCGCCGACGTCGACCCGGCCGGTGCGGTCGGCGGTCATCCGGCCGGCCGTCGCCCAGATCGTGCTCTCGGTCGGCCCGTAGACGTTCCAGAGGTCGGCGCCGGCCGCGAGCAGCGTGTCGGCCAGCTCGGCGGGCAGCGGCTCGCCGCCGGTCAGGATGGTCCGGCCGGCCGTCAGGTCGGCGGCCTCCCGGACGACCAGCCGCCAGGTGGTCGGGGTGGCTTGCAGGAAGCCGATGTCGTGGGCGGTGACGGCCGCCGCCAGCAGGGCGCCGTCGGTGCGCGCCTCGTCGGGGAGCACCACGGTGTGGCCGCCGTGCAGCAGCGGCATCATCAGTTCGAGCGAGGAGGTGTCGAAGCTGTAGGTGCTCAGCCAGCCGGTCGGCCGGGGGGAGCCGGCCACGCCGAACCGTTCGGCGTAGTCGACGATGTGGTTGACCAGGCTGCGGTGCGGGATCGGGATGCCCTTGGGCCGGCCGGTCGAGCCGGAGGTGTAGATCAGGTAGGCCAGGTCCTCGGGTCCGACGGCCACGGCGGCCGGGTCGACCGGGACCTGGGGGGCGGTGGCGCAGTCGGGCGCGGCCACCGCCCGGGGGCCGGCCGGCGCGGTGATGCCGGCGCCGACGATCACGGTGCGGGCACCGGCGTCGTCGAGCTGGTGGGCCAGCCGCTCCTGGGGGTGGTTCGGGTCGAGCGGCAGGTAGGCCGCGCCCGCGAGCCAGGTGCCGAACACCGCGGCCGCGAGGGCCGCGCCGCGCGGCAGCAGCAGGGCGACGACGTCCCCGCGCCGCACGCCGGCCTCCGTCAGCCGGGCGGCCGTGTCGACGGCGGCCGACCACAGCGCCCCGTACGTCACCGCGCTGTCGCCGTCCCGGACCGCCAGGGCCTTCGGCTCGGCGGCGGCGCGCCGGGCGAAGCCCGCGAGCACCGACGGCGGTTCGACGGCGCGGTCGGTCGCGTTGGCGGCGTCGATGACCGCGTGGTCCCGCGCCGACCAGGTCGGCAGCGAGGCGATCGGCGCGTCCGGTTCGGCGCCCACCGCGACCAGCAGCGCGTCATAGCGGCTGACCATCAGTTCGACGTCGGAGCGATCCAGCACACCGGTGTAGAACGCCGCGCGGACGGTGGCCTTGTCCTTGTTGGAGGAGACGAAGAATTCGAGGTCGAACTGACTGAAACCGTTCTCGACGACGACGAGTTCGGCCTCGGTTCCGGCAATCGTGAAGGCACGCTGGTCCTCCACGTAGGGAACGTAGTTGAAAACATGCTTGAACAAGACATTACGCCAGCCGGAACCGTCCCGCTCGACGACGTCGAGCAATTCGTCGGCGGACACGTCCTGGTGGGCCATCGCCTCCAGGAAGGTGCGACGGGCCAGTGCGACGAGGTCGCGGAACCCGGCCTCCCGGTCGAGCAGCAGGCGCAGCGTGACGAGGTTGCTGTGGTAGCCGACCGCGTTCATCGCCTCCCGGGTGCGGGAGTTCACCGGCGACCCGATGGTCAGGTCCGGTCCGGCGCCGTGGGTGGCCAGGAGCACGGCGTAGGCGGTGAGCAGGACCACCGACTCCGGGGCCCGCAGCTCGCGCTGCAGGCGGCGCACCACCGCGTGGGCCTCGGGCGACAGTTCGTGGGTGACCTCGTCGCCCCGCAGCGTGGTGACCGGCTGCTCGGCGCGCTCGCACCACAGCTCCAGCCCGGAGGCGCGGAACCCGGCCATGCTCTCGGCCCAGTACCGGCGGCTCTTCTCCGTCGGCTCCGGCTCGTGCCAGGCGGGAACCTCGACGGGCTCGGGGTGCCCGCCGGCGAGCACCGCCTCGTACAGCGTGACGAACTCGGCCCGCAGGATCGCCGTGGACTGGACGTCCGACACGGCGTGGTGCAGGGCCAGGCAGTACACGTCGTGGTCCGGGCCGTGCAGCAGCAGGGCCCGCACGAGCGGGCTGCCGTCCGCGAGGAAGGGGCGGGCGACGAAGGCGGTCAGGGCGGCGAGTTCGTCGCCCTCGCCGAGGTCGGCCTCCTCCAGGTCCACGGCCAACGAGGCGGGGACGGACTTGGTGAGCTCGGCGTCCTTGCGGTGGAAGACCGTCCGCAGCACCTCGAAGCGCTCCAGCAGGAGCCGGCCCGCCTTCGCCGCGGCGGCGGCGTCGAGGCGGCCGTGCACCCGTAAGCCGAGCGACAGGTTGTTGGCGCCGCTGCCCGGGACGAGCTCGTCGAGCAGCCAGAGGGTGGTCTCCTTGCGGGACGCGCGAACGGCCCCGCCCGGTATCTCGGGGCTCACGCGCCGCCCTCCGGGCGGGCGGTCAGCAGGCCGGCCACGGTCTCGGCGACGGCGGGGGTGCGCAGGAGGTCGCGGTGCTCGACCTCGAAGCGGCGCTCGTCCGCGATGACGATGGGTGCCACGCCCGGCGTGGTGCGCATCCGGTTCAGGCCGCTGCGCTCGCTCGCGGAGGTGACCACCGTGGCGCGCGCCCAGCCCGGCCGCGGGTCCAGGCCGGCGGCGGCGCAGAGGTAGGCCATGAACGAGCCGACCATGGCGACCAGTTCGTCGGCGTAGTCCTCGGCCAGCCCGGCCCGCAGCAGGGCCGTCGTGCCGAGCGGCTTGAACACCGAGTACAGCTCGGCCGCGAACTCGGCCGGCTCGATGCCGGGCTTGGCGGCGAGCAGTTCCGCCGTCCCGGACAGGCTGGTGATCTCCTCGGGCGTCAGGATGCTCGTCATGTTGCCGACCACCCGCCCGAACTGGAGGTGGGCGGTGGGCACGTCGACCAGCTCGGGGTCGAACACGATCACCTCGGGGGCGACGGACTGGCGCTCGGCGACCTTCTCGGCCAGGGCGCCGGCGAACACCGAGCCCGCGCAGTAGCCCATGACGCCCCGGACCGTACGGCCGGACGCCTCGACCTCGGAGAGCCAGGCCTCCAGGTACTCGTCCGGCGAGGCGCCCACCTCGGGGGCGCGGACCGGCGCGATCGTCTGCCAGAGCGAGTAGTCCGGATTCAGACCGGGTGCCAGCTCGGCGAACCCGCCCTCGTTGCGGCCGGTCACCGGGAAATCGGCGGCGAGCACGATATCGGCGTCACTTCCGGCATCGAAGACGACGTTCCACACGGCAGGATTGGGCATATTGACTCCCCCGATTGTCAACAATGGGTTGCCGGGAATTTTCACGGTCCTGACGGGACCTCACCGGCCCGGGCCACCCCGGATACTAGATCCCACCTGATCAGCCTGTCCACATCAATCGATCAAGCCCAATCACAGCTGATCGCGATGCGCCTGGCGCGGTTTTTGGCCAGGGGGGAAGCTTTCGGACAGGCGCGGTGAGATCGCCTTTACCCAGTGGGTCGGAGCGCCAAACATTCCCCGGCCGATAATGCATGCACATTCCCGGGAATCGGCGGAAAGCCCGGTGGATCACCACCCCTGACACTGCCCTGACAGCCCACACGGGGCGGCATCACGCCACCGAGAACTGTCCGAAAGTCTTCCTGGCACGCCGCGGGCCGGGGCGTGTCACGAAAGCCCGTCCCGGGGCTCCCCGTCCCGAAGCTCCCAGTCGAGGTGCCAGAGCCGGACGACGTCACCCCCGCCGGTCAGCGCGAAGTCGCCGTCCGCGCTGACCGCGAACGCCGTGGCCGACGCGGACGGCCCGGCCCGGACCGCCCGGACCCGGGTGCCCTCCGCCGTGTCCCAGACCGTCAGCGAGCCCGTACCGGCCGCCGAGAGGGCGAACCGGCCGTCGCCGAGGAACCGGACACCGATCGTGCCGTCCGGGGGCTCGGCGTACCTCCGTGCCCCCGACGGGGAGGCCAGGGCCCATGCCTGGATCTCGCCCTTGAAGGGGCCCGCGTGGGAGACCGCCGTGCGGCCGTCCGGGCCGAGGGCGACCGAGCAGACCGCCCCGCCGTGGCCGGCGAACACGTCCGCGCACACGCCCCGGTCGAGGTCCCAGATCCGCACGGTCCGGTCGGCGCCGGCCGACACCGCGCGGCGGCCGTCGGCGGCGACGCGCACATCGAGTACCGCCCCCCGGTGGCCGGCCAGGTCGGCGACGGGCTCCCCCGATGCCAGGTCCCACACCCGGAGCGTGCCGTCTCCTCCGCCGACCAGGATCCGCCTGCCGTCGGGGGTGAAGTCGAGGGGCACCAGGTCGTGCAGCCCGAAGGCCGGCAGCGTGCGCAGCGGCGCGCCCGGGTCCGGGTCCGGGTTTGGGTCCGTGCCTGTGTCCGAGTCCGGCTCCAAGTCCGGGTCCGTGCGCCACAGTCGCACCGCGCCGCGCGCGGAGGTCGCCACCGTGGAACCGTCCGGGCTGAAGCGCACCGCGCCGACCAGGTGCGGCGAATGGGCGTCGAAGCGCCGGACGCACCTGCCGGTGGCGGTGTCCCACAGCCGGACCGTGCCGTCCCGGTCGCCGGAGACCGCGAACCGGCCGTCGGCAGACAGGTCCACCGAGTGGACCGCCGCCCGATGGCCGGTCATGGCCCGCGCCTGCCAGCCCCCGCGCACCCCGGTCCGGCCGGTGTGCCGGCCGAGCGCGCGCCAGGCGTCGAGGACCTCAGGGTCGCGGAGGTGCCCCGGGACGGCGCGCGCCGCTTCGAGCAGTTCCAGAGCCGCGCCGTACGCCCCCGACTCCACGGCACGACGGGCGTCCCCGACCAGCGTCCGGACCCTCGACCGGAGCTCGGTGAGCTCCTGTTGGCCGCGCGGACGGCTGAGGGCCGACCGGCTCCGGTAGCCGAGACCCGGCCTCAGCACGGTGACGTGCATCTCCTGCCGCCGCCGGGAGGTCACCGCACGGATCGTACGGGCGCCGGCCGTGGGATGCAGTCCGCTGAGTACCTGCGCGACGTCGTCGAACGTCCGCAGCAGCCGGCCGCTCTCGACCTCCCACAGCTGGACCGTGTCGGCCTCGTCCCCCGACAGCAGGAAGCGCCCGGTCGGGTCGAAGGCCAGGTGGGCCCCGACCGCCCTGCGCAGGACCCGGATCCGGGCGGGCCGCCTGGGGTCCCACAGTTCGATCGTCGCGTCGGAACGCGCGACCGCCACCAGCCGGCCGGCCGGGCCGAACCGCAGCGCGGTCACCGACGCGTCGCCCTCCGCGAAGACCCTCAGGCACCTGCGCGTCCCGAGGTCCCACAGCCGCACCGCCGCACCCCCGGGCTCCCACCCGCCGCTGAGCGCCACCCGGCCGCCGGGGCCCGGCTCCAGGCGGTCCGCGCCCTCGGCGTGGCCCTCGTCGGTGTCGGAGAGCGTGCCCCCGGCCGGGTCCCAGAACCGGATCGCCCCGCCGGGCAGCGCCCACGCCGCGACCCTGTCGTCGAGGGCCAGCCGTGGTTCCTCCGCGTTCGACGCGACGGTGCCCACGCACCGCCGCCGGCCGAGGTCCCAGTAGCGGAGCACGCCGTCGTGGGCGCTCAGGGCGAAGCGCCCGTCCGCACCGAGGTCGACGCTGTGCGCCGGCCCGGCGTCGGGGGCGACGAGACGCGCGAGGAGCCGCGCTCCGGGCAGGTCCCACAGGCGCAGCCCGCCCTCCGCGCTGCCCGTCAACACCCGGCGCCCGTCGGGGCTGAGCCGGGCCGGCAGTCTGGAGAACTGTGCGTCGAGCCGGGGCGCCGGCGGCGCGTGGTCGGGATCCGGCAGGTCCCGCAGCATCCGTGCGGCGTCGGGCAGTTCGGCGGCGGTCCGCCCGAGCAGCGCGGTCGCCGAGGCGAGGTCGCCGCGCTCCAGGTGCACCCCGGCCAGCAGATAGTCGGCGCGCCCCGGGTCGTCGCCTCCGGACCGGGCCGCTTCGACGGCTCCGAGGACGGCGAGGTCGGTGATCTCGCCGCGCCGCCAGCGCTGGACGCTCCGGTTGAAGCCGGCCTCCAGGTGCCGGGGGTCGACCGCGAGCGCCCGGGTGAAGGCCGCGTCCGCCTCCGCCTGCCGACCGAGGTCGAGCAGCGAGAGGGCGCGGTTGTTGAGCTCGTCGGCGAGCAGGCTCGCGGGTGTCGGCTCCGGACGGGGGTACGGGCTCCCGGAGTGCGCCCGGTAGATCGCGACGAGCCCCGAGGCCGCTTCCTCCATCGTCGGCCGCGCCCCAGGGTCATCGGCGAAACAGTGCTCCAGCAGCGCCGCGACGTCCTCCGGCACGCCCGCACGGCCTTCGGCGAGCGCCGCCGGGGCCGCGTCGCCCAGCATCCACGTCCGGCCGCGCAGGAACATCTCCAGCACCGTCACCGCGAGGCTGTAGACGTCACTGGGCTGACCGACACGGCGCCGGCCCGACTGCTCCGGCGAGGCGTAGCCCCGCGTCATCACCCCCGGGTTGGTGAACTGCGCTCCCTGGTCGCCGGGCGGCCCCTGCGCGCCGCGCGTCCCCTGCGCGCCGGGCCGCCCCGGGGCACCCGGGTCGGGCGCCTCCAGGGCGGCCCTCGCGCGGGCGAGGCCGAAGTCGGTGATCTTCGCCGTCCCGTCCCGTTCGATCAGGATGTTCGCGGGCTTGACGTCGAGATGGGCGACCCCGCGCCGATGGGCGTGCGCCAGGCCGCGCGCCGCCTGGACCGCGAGGTCCAGCACCCGCAGGGTCACCTCGGCGGGGGCACCCCGGTAGAGGCCGCCCCCGTCGATCAGGTCGTGCAGGGAGCCGCCCGGCACGTACTCGGCGAAGACCCGCAGCACCCCGTCGATCTCCTGGACGTAGTGGCACCCGCAGACATGGGGGTGCAGGCCCAGCGAGACCCAGGTCTGCGCCTCGGCGACGAACAGCTCGCGCTGCCGCTGCTCCCGGAACAGCCGCGCCTGCGGGCACTTCACCGCGAGGTCGGTCCCCCATTCGAGGTGCCGGACCAGGTAGACCTCCCCCATGCCGCCGCGGCCGAGCACGCTTGTAACGTGGTAGCGGCCGTCCACGACCTCGCCGACGCGCCATTGCGGCCCGCTCCCGGGCGGGCCGTGCGAACCGGACACGCTCATCTCATCGCTCCACAACGAGGGGTGGACAGTGCACGATCCCCAGGACCCCGCTCCGCTCGCCCGCCTGCCCGAGCAGGAGGCCATCGACCTGGTACGCCGTCACATCCGCCGCAACGGGTTCGACACCACCGGCTACCAGCTCTCCACTCTGCGGGCCCAGCGGTTCGACGTCGGCTGGATGGTGTACTCGCCGGGCCGTCCCGGCGAGATCCGCATCGACCGGGCGATCTTCTATGTCGGCGACGACGGCGAACTGGAACACTCCACCTCCGCCGTCACACCGTCCGTCTACATCACGGGCTTCGAGGAACGCTTCCTGCGCCGCCACGGCGTCAACGGCGGTTGAGCTTCGCGCGGCCGATCCCGAGGTTGCGCAGGGCACCGGCCTCAAGGTCGGATTTCCCCGACGTACGGAAGAGCCGTGCGGCGCGCTCCGAGTGGCCCACCCCCTCCTCGGCCCGGTCCATGTCGGTGAGTACGGCGCCGAGAAGGTAGGTGGCCATCGCCTCTCCCGACAGATCGCCCAGCGCCCGGTGGAGCACCAGCGCCTGCTCCAGGCAGACGGCCGCCTCCCCGGACTGCCCGGGGATCATGGCGCACCCCTTGCCGACGTCGAGCCGCGCCCTCGCCTCGCCGGCCCGATCGCCCAGGAGGCGCGCCGACTCCACGGCGCGGCGAGCGGCGTCGACGGACTCCGGATGGCGGCCGGCGCACGAGAGGGCGTACCCGAGGTTCAGCAGCGCGGCGAGCTCCGCCGGCCGGTCGTCCTGGTCCCCGTACTCCGAGCCGGCCGCCCGGAAGGCGTCCGCGGCCTCGTCGTAGCGGCTCCGGCTCAGCCGGGCGGCACCGATGTCGAACATGTTCCGGGCCTTGTCGCGGTACTTGCCGCACTCCTCGAAGAGCGCCGCGGCCTGCTGCCATGCGGCGACGGCTTCGTCGAAGCGCTCCAGTTCGCCGAGGCAGGTGCCGAGGCGCTGGAGAGACGTGGCCTCGGCTGACAGGAGGACGTCGCGGTCCGCGTCGGGATGGGTGTCGAGGAGCTGCCGCCACGCCCCGGCGGCCTCCCGCAGGACCGGCACCGCATCGGCGTGCCGCCGCGCGCCGAGCAGTGCCGTGCCCAGGTTGGCCATGGCGACACACCGCTGATCCGGATCGTGCCCGACGAGGACCAGCCCTTCCTGGGCCCGGTCGGCCGCCTCCCGGTACCGGTCCGCGGCCATGAGGTGCACGGACAGGTTGCCGAGCGCCTCCCCCTCCCGCTCGCGGTCCCCGACACGGCGGAACAGTTCCAGCGCCGTCCCGGTCGCGCGGACGGCGTCGTGGGTCCGCTCGTTCCGGGCGGACGCCTGCCCCAGGACGAGGAAGGCCCGGGCCCGCACGCTCGGATCACCGGTACGGCGGGCGACTTCGCAGGCCCGCTGCGCGGTGGTGAGCGCCTCGGCGGCCCGGCCGGCCTCCAGCAGCGCACGGGCCTCCCACACGAGCGCCCGGGCCTCCCCTGGCCCGTCACCGGACTCCCGTGCCCGCTCCGCCTGGTCGTGCGCGATCCCGACCGGCGCCTGGCGCAACGTCTCCTCCAGCGACGCACCGGCCAGGCGTACCGGCACGTCGTTCCGCTGCTCCGTCCCGGGCTCCTGCTCCGTCGCCTGCTCCTGCTTCTTCCCCTGCTTCTGCTTCTTCCCGCGCTTGAACAGCCCCACGGTCCTCCTCCTCCGCCGTCTCCGGGTCCCCGCTCACCGGCCTTGCGATCCGCCGGACGACAGGCGGCCCTCCCTCACACCCCGTGACCGGTGCCGTCCGGGGGATCGGCGGCCCGTCTGATCTCCCTGCCCAGGGCGGTCACCGCGCTCTGCAGCACCTCGGGGCCGACGACGTTGATCAGCAACAGGCCGAGTGCGTACGACTTCTGGGTATCCGTCATCTCGGCGCCGGCCAGCGCCTCCACGGCCACGGCCAGCCCGTGCTGCTCCTGGTCCGGCAGGTTCTGCAGCAGCGCCAGGCAGAAGGCCGGCAGGGCGATCCTCGCCTCGACGAACGTCACCCCGCGCATGATCCGGGTGACCTGCTGGGAGCGGTCCTTGGCCCGCATCCTGTCCACGCCACGGTCGGCCACCCCCAGCAGCATCGTCAGGATGAGGTTGGGGCCGACACCGACCTCCTGGTCACCGACCCGGACCGTGAACAGCGAACTGCGGAACAGCGCCAGGGCCGCGACCCCGGCGACGACCACCTGCAGCGCCGCGACCTGCTCGGCGGAGCCGGCCCCGAACCTCCAGTCGAAGACGTGCACGAGCCACAGGACCACACCGCTCGCCACCGCGTTCAGGAGGACGTAGACCCACGCGCTCGTGACACCGAGGAGGGCCGAGGGCCGGTCGCGGTAGCGCGACGCCAGCTCCGCCGACCCCACGAGCCCTCCCAGCCCGCCCGCCGCACAGTACTCCAGCACCCTCCGCCCCCCTCGTCTCGCCGCTGCTCCGCCTTCGCCCCCGGCCGGTCCGCCGGGGACCGGTTCACCGTGAGTCGAGCAGCGCCCTGCCCCTGGGCGTCAGCTCCACCTCGTCGTCGCCACCGTCCCGGCGGGCCTCGACCAGCCCCAGCCGGAGCAGCATCGACACGACCTCGGCGATCTCCAGCGTGGTGAGCCCGGTGGTGACCCGCAGTTCGGCCAGCGGCGTGCGCGGCCTGCGGAGCAGTTCGACGAGCACCCGCACCGCGACGGGCGGTACCGCGTCGGTGGACGCGTCCGATACCCCGCCGCCCACCGATATGTGCTGCTGACCTGCCGAGACCTGTCGGCCCGTCGAGTTGAGGAAGGTACTGAACGGGTCTGCCGATCGATCCTGGGACATGCTTGTCTCCTCCCTCTCGCCGGCCGTCGGGTCGGGGTCCAGCCTCGCACCGCCCGGCACGTCCTGTCCGGTGAACGGCTCGGCCGGACCGGCCCGCGCCCTACGCTACGGGACATCGGGGATCATGGGCTTGACGTATCGTCAGGATACGGAACACGGGGAGCGCCGATGGACGACGCGCATCACTCGCTCGACTTCGGCCGGTGGGCGATCGGTGACCGGCTGGGCCGGGGCGGAACGGGAACGGTCCACCTCGCCGTCGACCGGGTCAGCGCCGAGCGCTACGCCGTGAAGTTCCTGCGACCGGGCCCGGACACGGGTCCGGACACGGGGACGGCGCCGGGAACGCCGGCCGCCGACGCGCGAGTACTGCGCGAACTCCGCACGGCGGAGGCCCTCGTACACCCCCACGTGGTCCGTGCCCACACGTCCGGCTACGTGCACGGACGGTACTTCCTGCTGATGGAGCTGTGCGCACTCGGCAGCCTGGACCAACTCGTGCGGCGCGACGGGCCGATGGACCCGGAGGCGGCCGTCGCGATGACCCTGGCCGTGCTCGGCGGCCTCCAGTACGCGCACTCGGCACCCCTGGCCGTCCCGGACGGCGACGGCGGACGGATCGCGGTCCGGGGGGTGGTGCACCGGGACGTCAAGCCGCAGAACCTCCTCCTGACCGGCAGCGCCGCCGCGCCGGTCGTCAAGATCGCCGACTTCGGCCTGGCCAAGCCCTACGAGCTGGCCGGGGCGAGCGGGGTGACGCACACCGGCTCGTCGAACGGCACGCCCGCGTTCATGCCCCGCCAGCAGGTGGTCAACTTCAAGTACGCCAAACCCGACGTGGACGTGTGGGCAGCGGCGGCCTCCCTCTACTTCATGCTGAGCGGCCGCACGCCCAGGGACTTCGCAGCGGGCCACGACCCGTGGCTGACCGTCTGGAACACCGCCGCCGTCCCCCTCGCCGCACGCATGCCCACGGTGCCGCCACGACTCGCCCGGATCGTGGACGAGGCACTGATCGACGACCCGCGCATCCACTTCCCCACGGCCGCCGCCTTCCGGACGGCCCTCGAAGCCTGGTGACCCCCCGGGACAGGAGACGGAAACCCAAGAACCGTCAACTCTGAGCCAAGTTCTCCACAAGACGCCTGAACTACCTTGGCTTCCAAGCGGAGTGGGCACCCCGGCGGGGAGATCCGGAACGACTCCCCCGGATCTCCGCCCTGACTCCCGCACGGCCCGTGGCGGCCGGACCGACCCGCGAAGCGGCCGGTCCGGCCGCCGTTCCATGGCGACCGACCGGTGAAGTCCGGTCGCCCGCCGAAAGAAGCCCATGCCCTCATCCAGCCGACGACGGGCACCGATGGTCACCCTCGGTGCCCTCTTCGTCACCGAACCCCGGCGGGCGCGCACGCGCGCGGGCGCCCTGCCCACGGCGGACCGACCCCGACCGACCGCCCCCGACCGACCGATCCCACTGTCCGAGGAAGCGACATGAGAAACCACTCACGCACGGGCGGCATCGCCGCCGTGGCCGCCACCGTGGTCCTGACATCCGTCACCGGCCTGACGGCGCCGACCGCCGCGGCCACCGGCAGCGCGCCGGCCGACACACCCAAGTCCGTTGTGGAGAGCTTCGGTTACCCCAACGCCGCGCAGGTCCTCGCCGACACCGGGGCGACCGTGGTCCGGGGCGACGGCGGCATCACCGTCACCGACTGCGCCGGACCCAGCCAGATCAAGGTGTGGGCCCGCAGCATCACCCTCCACGACAACTGGCTCTGCTTCACCGCCCCCACCGGTACCGGCTACCTCGCCGTCAACATCCCCGACGCCTACCGGGTCCAGACCTTCGACCGCGACGTCAAGGCCAGCCTCTCCACCAAGAACCAGTCCCAGACCATCGACGTCCCCAGGAACACCGCCAAGGGCTTCGGCGAGGCCTCCCCCGCCGGAGACCCCGCCACCCTCCTCGAACTGCGCGTCACCGGCACCGGCACCACCCCGACCGCCCCGCAACCCACCGACCCCGCGCTGGCGTTCACCGCCAAGGTCACCGTCGGCGACACCAAGCGGGCCTGCACCGGCGCACTCGTCGACCGCTACTGGGTACTGACAGCGGCCGGATGCTTCACCGACACCCCCGACGACCTGTCCACCGTCACCGCCGGCGCCCCCAAGGACAGGACCACCGTCACCGTCGGCCGCACCGACCTCGCCAACACCGGCACCGGCACGGTCTCCGACGTCGTCGCGATAGTCCCGCGCCCCGATCGCGACCTCGTCATGGCCCGCCTCGCGACCCCCGTCGACGGCGTGACCCCGGCCACGGTCGCCACCACCGCACCCGTCGCGGGCCAGAACCTGCGCATACCCGGCTACGGCCGCACCGCCACCGACTGGGTGCCCACCAGGCTCCACACCAGCACCCACACCACCGGCGCCGTCAACCCGACCGGCATCGACACCGCGCCCGCCACCGGCCAGGCCCCGCTGTGCCAGGGCGACGCCGGAGCACCGCTGCTGCGCGACACCGCCGGCAGGACCGAGCTGGCCGCCGTCGCCACCCGCTCCTGGCAGGGCGGCTGCCTGGGCACCCCCGCCGCCGAGACCCGCACCGGCGCCGGCGCCACCCGCGTCGACGACATCGGCCTCTGGGTCAAGCAGGTCCGCAGCCGGACGGCCGAGGTCAAGCCCGGCGTGCACGCGCAGCTCGTCAACTACATCGGCGCGCTGTGGGACAACGCCTCCGACTCCACGGCGGGCGGCTGGCTCAACTCCTGGTCGCAGATCCCCAGCGGTGCGCTGACCGGTGTGGACAGCGTCTCGGTCGGCGACACCGTGCACGTCTTCGTGACCGGGTCCGACGGCAAGGTCTACACCCGGGACGGCAAGGCCGGCGGCACGTGGACCCCGTGGACCGAGGTGCCCGGCGGCGCCGGCGGTGTCAAGGGCATCACCGCCACCGCCCGCGGCAACACCGTCAGCCTCCAGATCATCGGCTCGGACGACGCGGTGTACGACAACTTCGGCGACTACGGCACCGGCCGCTGGCGGGGCTGGGTGAGGACCGGCGACAACACGGCCACGTACCTCAGCAGCACGACCACCCCGGACAACGTGGTCCACCTGTACTCGGTCGGCACCACCAGCAGGGTCTACACCCGCGACAACCTGCCCGACGGCACCTGGACCCCGTGGGCCGAGATCCCCGGCGGCGCCGTCGGCGTCAAGGGCATCACCGCCGCCGCCCGCGGCTACACCGTCGACCTCCAGATCATCGGCGGCCTCGGCGACCTGTTCACCACCTACGGCCACTACGACCTCGGCCGCTGGGACCCGCAGTGGCAGAAGGTCAGCGACAACCGCCTGAAGGCCATCTCCAGCGTCGCCGAGGGCAACGTCCTCCACCTCGTCGCCGTCAACGAGGACTCCAAGGTCTACACCCGCGACGCCGACTACAACGCCGGTACGTGGACGCCGTGGACCGAGGTCCCCGGCGGCGCCTCCGGTGCCACGGCCATCACCATCACCGCCCCCATCACCGTCACCGCCTGAGACAGGGCACGCCCTCCTCCCGAGGGGCCGGCCGACCAGGAACGGCCGGCCCCTCGCACCCCGCACGGACGCGGACCCCGGGAACCCGGGCCGCTGACATGACACGCCATCCGCACACCCGTCACAGGAAAAAAGGCCATGCCATTACACGAAAAGCGTTCCTCACGGGCGGTCCTGCCCAGAATCCGGGCCGCCTGCCAGTTCCTCGTCCCGGCGTTCCTGATCACCTCACTCGTCACGGCACCGCCGGGCGCGGCTGACGGCAACCCGGTACCGCCGCCGACCGAGCGCGCCCAGGTGCTGACGTCCTGGCAGTCCGGCGGCCCCTCCGTCCGGGCCTCCGCCGAAGCCGCCCTGACCGGCACCGACGCCCAGGTCCGCGCGTTCCTCACCGCCGACCGTGCCACCGCCGAAGCGAGCGACGACCGGCTGACCGCGCTGCAACTCATCACCATCAGCGGGCGTGGCGTACGGCAGGCCACCGAGAAGGCACTCGCGGGCACCCCCCAGGACCTCCACACCTTCCTCAAGGACGGCTGGAAGGCGCCCCTCGAACAGGACCAGCGGGTCCGTGCCGCCCAACTCGTCGAGGCCGGCGGCAGAGGCGTCCAGACCGCCGGCAACACCGCGCTCAACGGCACGGTCGACGACCTGCGCCGCTTCCTGACACAGGACCGGTACGCCCAGCAGGACGCCGACGACCGGATCCGGGTCGCCCAGCTCGAAGCCGTCGGCGGACCGGCCACCCAGCAGGCCGCGTCGCTCGCGCTCAGCGGCTCCATCGACGACATCCGCGAGTTCCTCGACGTCGGTCAGCACATCGCCCGCGCACGGGACCAGGAACACGCGAGCATCGAACAACTCGCCGCCCAGGCCAAGACGGCCGGGGCACTGGCGAAGCAGGAAACCGAAGCGGCCAAGGACGCCTCCGAGCGTGCGATCAGCGCCGCCCGCCTGGCCAAGGAGGCCGCGGCCACCGCCGCGGCCGAGACCGCCGCCGCCCAGAACGACGCCGTCAAGGCCGCCAACGCGGCGAACCGCGCGGCCGAGGCCACCCGGCGGGCCGCCGACGCCGCCAGGGCCGCCATCTCCGCCGCCCGGGCGGCCAACAACGCGGCACGCATCGCGGCCTCCGCCGCCACCGCGGCCGCCGGCGCCGCCTCCGGCGCGGCCCAGGCC
>NZ_JBHTRF010000017.1:0-57885 GCF_042796115.1 Kitasatospora sp. NPDC056446
GGGTTGCGCCTTGTGCCCCCCCCCGGGGGGGGGGGGGGGGGGGGGGGGGGGGGGGGGGGGGGGGGGGGGGGGCGCGGGGGGCCCCTCGGGCGGGCCCCCCCGGCCCCACCCCCGGATACGGCCCCCGGGTCAGCGGGTGGCGAGGGTTTCGAGGAGGCGGTCGAGGGAGGTGCCGAGGCCCCAGCGGGCGGAGAGGTCTTCGAGGGTCATCGGGTCGAGGGGTTCGCGGGGGAGGGCCGGGTCGAAGGCGGGGAGGGGGGCGTTGTCGGCGACGCGGACGACCTTGGGGGCGACGTCGAGGTAGGCGGAGCCCTCGACGAGGTTGCGGCGGCGGGCCGGGGTGAGCTTGGAGCCGATGTCGAGGGCGGCGGCGCGGATGCCGGGGAGGTCGCCGTACTCGTGGATCAGCTGGGCGGCGGTCTTCTCGCCGATGCCCTTGACGCCGGGCAGGCCGTCCGAGGCGTCGCCGCGCAGGGCGGCCATGTCGGCGTACTGGGCGCCGCGTACGCCGTACTTCTCCTGCAGCAGCGCGTCGTCGGTGACCTGGAGGTTGCCCATGCCCTTGACCGGGTAGAGGACGGTGATCCCGCGGGCGTCGTCCACCAGCTGGAAGAGGTCGCGGTCGCCGGTGACGATCTGGACGGGCCCGTCGGCGCGGGCGGTGAGGGTGCCGATCACGTCGTCCGCCTCGTAGCCGGGGCAGCCGACCCGGGCGATGCCGAGCGCGTCCAGTACCTGTTCGATCACCGGGACCTGCGGGGCGAGGGTGTCGGGCACCTCCTCCTCGCCGTCCTGGGCGGCCTCGGCGACCCGGTGGGTCTTGTACGAGGGGATGAGGTCCACCCGCCACTGCGGGCGCCAGTCGGCGTCCATGCAGGCGACGAGCAGGTCGGGGCGGTGGTCGTGGACCAGCCGGGCGATGAAGTCCAGCAGGCCTCGGACGGCGTTGACCGGCTCGCCCTGCGGGGAGCGCAGGGAGTCGGGTACGCCGTAGTAGGCGCGGAAGTACAGGCTGGCGGAGTCGAGCAGCATCAGTCGCGGTGCGGTCACGTGTCAGATCATGCCGCACCGCGACGACAGGGGGCGGCTTCAGTGCTCGTGGGGTCCGGCGCGGTGGACCGGGCCGTGGGCGTCGGCGCAGTGTTCGGCGGCGGTGTCGTCGGGCGCGGTGATCTGGAGCAGTGCGCCCGCCTCGTCCTCGCCGACGTGGTCGACCTGGAGGGTGCTGTGGGTGATCGCGTACTCGTCGGCGAGTCGGCGCTGGAGCTCGCGCCGGACGGCGTGGCAGTCCCCGCCGGGGGTGACCAGGATGTGGGCGGACAGGGCGGGCTGGCCGGAGGTGATCTCCCAGATGTGCAGGTCGTGGATCTCCTCGACGAGCGGCTCGGTGACCATCCGGTCGGCGACGGCGTCGGGGTCGATCCCGGCGGGGGCGGCCTCCAGGAAGATCCGTCCGGAGTCCCGGACGAGGGCGATGCCGGCCTTGAGCATCAGCGCGACGACGATCAGCGAGGCGATGGCGTCGGCCCGGGCGAAGCCGGTGAGCAGGACGACCAGGCCGGCGACGGCGGTGGCGATGAACGCGTACAGGTCGGTGAGCACGTGCTGGAAGGCGCCTTCGACGTTGAGCGAGGTGCGGTTGGCCTTCGACATGCACCAGGTGGCCGCGAGGTTGACGACGATCCCGATCAGCGCGGTGACCAGCACCAGGGAGCCGGTGACCTCCGGCGGTGTGATCAGCCGGGTGACGGCCTCGTAGCCCAGCCAGGCGGAGAGCACCAGCAGGGTGACCCCGTTGGCCTGCGCGGAGAGGATCTCGGCGCGCTTGAGGCCGTAGGTGTAGCCGCCGCGGGCCGGTCGGGCGGCGAGCCGCATGGCGACCAGGGCGAGCACGATCGAGGCGGCGTCGGTGAGCATGTGCGCCGCGTCGGAGATCAGGGCCAGGGACTGGGCGGCGAAGCCGACCACGACCTCGCCGGCCATGAAGACGACGATCAGGGCGAGGGCGCTGAGCAGCCAGCGGCGGTCGGCGTCGGCGGAGACGCCGTGCGAGTGCCCGCCGTGGCCGCCGCCGTGTGAGTGCCCGGCGCCGTGCGCGTGGCCGCCGCCGTGCGAGTGCCCGGTCGACTGCTTGTGGTCATGCGCATGATCATCGTGCGAATGCTCGTGCCCGGCCATGGAAGTCCTCTCTGGGCGCACGGGTGGGAACAGGGGCGCGGTGCGACCGCCCTGCAACCGAAGTGAACCGCAGAATCGACAAAGATCCAAAGGCTGTACTGGTGACCGTTGTCGTTGCCGTTCCGGTGGCCGTACCCGATGGATGCCACACCCCTGCGACCAGCCGAAATCCCCTGCGCCCACGCCCAGTTGGGCCTGGGACCGGGCCCGGACCCCGGTCAGCCCGGCGCCACCGCCTCCAGGACCGACACGTCCAGGACCGCCGCGGTGGCCGCCCGGACCAGGGCCTGCATCAGCCGTAGGTCCTGCCCCTGCTCCGGGTGCCATTGCACCCCCAGCGTGAAGCCCGGCCCCTCCACCGCCTCCACCGTCCCGTCCGGCGCGTGGGCGCTCACCCGCAGGCCCGCGCCCACCCGGTCGACGGCCTGGTGGTGGAACGTCGGCACCTCCAGCTCGCTCTCCGGCAGCAGCCCGCCCAGCAGCGTCCCCGGCACCGGCCGCACCGGGTGCGACCCGTAGTGCCCCGGCGATCCGCCGTGCACGTCCACCGCCACCACGTCCGGCAGGTGCTGCACCAGCGTCCCCCCGCACACCACGTTCAGGACCTGCATCCCCCGGCAGACCCCCAGCAGCGGCATCCCCGCCGCCAGCGCCGCCCGCAGCAGCGCGACCTCCCAGGCGTCCCGCTCCGGCGAGTCCACGTCGGTCGCCGGATGGGCCGGCTCCCCGTAGTACGCCGGGTCGATGTCCGGGCCGCCCGCGACGACCAGGGCGTCCAGTCGGGCCAGCACCTCGGGCGCGCGCTCCGGGGCGTCCGGCGGCAGCAGGACGGCGATCCCGCCGGAGTCCCGGACGTACGCGGTGTACCGCTCGGGTACCAGGGCCACCCGCCGGCCCCGCCAGTCGCTCCAACTCGCGTCCACCAGATAGGTGCTGACGCCGATCAAAGGCCTGCGATCCATGGCGGGCATTCTCCCTCCCGAACCTCCTGAACCACCGTCAGCCACGCGCATCGGCGCGCCACACCACCCCGCCCTCTTCCGCCCCGTGAGCCGCAGGCCGTACGGTTCGCTGTGACCGCTTGATCTCGAAGAGTGATCGAGAAGATCGAGGAAGGGGGGTTCCGCCTTGTCCGCGAACGCCGTGCCCGGGAACTCCGCCGCGGGCTCGCCGCCCCGGCCGCCACTGACCCTGGACGAGCTGCGCACCCTGGTGGACGCCGGCCAGGTGCACACCGTGGCGCTCGCCTTCACCGACATGCAGGGCCGGCTGCAGGGCAAGCGCTTCGCCGCCCGCTTCTTCCTCGACGAAGTCGCCGAGAACGGCGCCGAGGCCTGCGACTACCTGCTGGCCGTCGACGTCGACCTGAACACCGTGGACGGCTACGCCTTCTCCTCCTGGGCCACCGGCTACGGCGACTTCGCGATGCGCCCCGACCTCGGTACCCTGCGGCTGACCCCCTGGCAGCCCGGCACCGCCCAGGTCACCGCCGACCTCGCCCGGCACGGCGGCCACCCGGTGGACGCCGCCCCGCGCCAGCTGCTGCGCCGCCAGATCGCCCGGCTCGCCGAGTACGGCCTGGCCGCCGACATCGGCACCGAACTGGAGTTCCTGGTCTTCCGCGACACCTACGAGCAGGCCTGGCTCGGCGGCTACCGCGGCCTGACCCCCGCCAACCTCTACAACGTCGACTACTCGATGCTGGGCACCGCCCGGGTCGAGCCGCTGCTCTCCCGGATCCGCAACGAGATGGCCGGTGCCGGCCTGGTCGTGGAATCCGCGAAGGGCGAGTGCAACCTCGGCCAGCACGAGATCGCCTTCCGCTACACCGACGCCCTCGCCACCTGCGACCAGCACAGCGTCTACAAGACCGGCGCCAAGGAGATCGCCGCCCAACTCGGCTGCGCGCTCACCTTCATGGCCAAGTACGACGAGCGCGAGGGCAACAGCTGCCACATCCACCTCTCGCTGCGCGACGCGGTCGGCGCCCCCGCCTTCGCCGACCGGGACGGCCGGATGACCGACACCATGCGGCACTTCCTGGCCGGCCAGCTGACGGCGCTGCGCGAGTTCAGCGTGCTCTACGCCCCGAACATCAACTCCTACAAGCGCTACCGGCCCGGCTCCTTCGCCCCGACCGCCGTCGCCTGGGGCCGGGACAACCGCACCTGCGCCTACCGGGTGGTCGGCCACGGCCCCGGCCTGCGGATGGAGAACCGGGTGCCCGGCGGCGACGTCAACCCGTACCTCGCGGTCGCCGGGATGATCGCGGCCGGCCTGCACGGGCTGCAGCGCAAGCTGGAGCTGCCCGCGCCCTGCCTGGGGAACGCCTACGCGGTCGAGGAGTACGCCCGGGTGCCCGGGTCGCTGCGCGAGGCCGCCGAACTGTGGGGGCGGAGCGAACTGGCCCGGGAGGCCTTCGGCGACGACGTGGTCGACCACTACCTGAACATGGCCCGGGTCGAACAGGCCGCCTACGACGGCGCCGTCACCGACTGGGAACGCTACCGATCCTTCGAACGGATGTGACGCATGAGCGACGGATGTGACGCATGAGCGACCGACGTGACGCACGGGCGACGGGGTGCGACGCCATGACCGACGTGACCGACGGGTGTGACGCCACGGCCCACGGACGTGCCGCATGAGCGAGCCGCCCGCGAGCACCGTCCGCAACCCCGCCACCGGCGAGGTGCTCGCCACCGTCCCGGACACCACCGACGGGCAGCTGGACGCCGCCGCCCGGCGCGCCCTCGACGCCCAGGACGGCTGGGCCGCGCTCGCCCCCGGCGAACGGGCCCGGCTGCTGCGCCGGTTCGCCGACCAGGTCGACGCGCACGTCCCCGAGCTGGCCGCCCTGGAGGTCGCCGAGGCCGGGCACACCCTGGGCAACGCCCGCTGGGAGGCCGGCAACGTCCGCGACCTGCTGGAGTACGCGGCCGGGGGAGTGGAACGCCTGACCGGCCGGCAGATCCCGGTGCCCGGCGGCCTGGACGTGACCTTCCACGAGCCGGTCGGCGTGGTCGGGGTGATCGCGCCGTGGAACTTCCCGATGCCGATCGCCGCCTGGGGCTTCGCCCCCGCCCTGGCCGCCGGCAACGCCGTCCTCCTCAAGCCCGCCGAGGCGACCCCGCTGACCGCGCTGCGCCTGGCCGAACTCGCCCTGGCGGCGGGCCTGCCCGAGGGCCTCCTCCAGGTCGTGCCCGGGGCGGGCGGCACCACCGGCCGTGCGCTGGTGGACCACCCGGCGGTCCGCAAGATCGTCTTCACCGGCTCCACCGTCGTCGGGAAGGAGGTCGCGGCCCGCTGCGCCGCCCGCGCCAAGCGGGTCACCCTGGAACTCGGCGGGAAGAGCCCGAACATCGTCTTCGCCGACGCCGACCTCGCCCGTGCCGCCGACCCGATGTCCTTCGCGGACAACAGCGGCCAGGACTGCTGCGCCCGCAGCCGGATCCTGGTCCAGCGCGAGGTCTACGAGGACTTCCTGGCCCTGCTGCTGCCCGCCGTCGAGACCCTGCGCACCGGCGACCCGAACGACCCGGAGACCCAGCTCGGCCCGCTGATCTCGGCCGCCCAGGTCCGCCGGGTGGCCTCCTACGTGACCCCCGAACTGCCGGTGCTGGCCCGCGGCAAGGTGCCCGACGGGCCCGGCTACTGGTACCCGCCGACCGTGATCGCCCCCGACGACCCGCAGCTCCCGGCGGTCACCGAGGAGATCTTCGGCCCGGTCGCCGCCGTCCTGCCGTTCACCGACGAGGCCGACGCCCTGCGGCTGGCCAACGCGACCCGCTACGGCCTGTCCGGCTCGATCTGGACCCGGGACGTCGGCCGCGCGCTGCGCCTGGCCCGGGGCGTGCGGGCGGGCAACCTGTCGGTCAACTCGCACGCCTCGGTGCGCTACTGGACGCCCTTCGGCGGCTTCGGCGAGTCCGGGGTGGGCCGCGAGCTGGGGCCGGACGCACTGCGCCACTTCACCGAGACCAAGAACGTCTTCATCCAGAGCGAGGAGTGACGGCCCGATGAGCGAGAAGCACGCCGAGCGCGAGCGGGACGAGGCGGTCTGCCGCCGGCTGGTCGGCCGCACCGCCGTGGTCACCGGCGCGGGCAGCGGCATCGGCCTGGCCGCCGCCCGCCGGCTCGCCTCGGAGGGGGCGAAGGTGGTCTGCGCCGACCTCGACGAGAAGACCGGGCGGGCCGCCGCGAAGGAGGTCGGCGGGCTGTTCGTGCACACCGACGTCACCGACCCGTACATGGTCGAGGCGCTGTTCGACGAGGCGTACGAGACCTACGGCAGCGTGGACGTCGCGTTCAACAACGCGGGCATCTCGCCGCCGGAGGACGACTCGATCCTGACCACCGGCCTGGACGCCTGGCGCCGGGTGCAGGAGGTCAACCTGACCTCGGTGTACCTGTGCTGCAAGGCCGCGCTGCCGTACATGCGCCGGCACGGGCGGGGTTCGATCATCAACACCGCCAGCTTCGTGGCCCGGATGGGCGCGGCCACCTCGCAGATCTCCTACACCGCCTCCAAGGGCGGGGTGCTCGCGATGTCCCGCGAGCTGGGCGTGCAGTTCGCCCGGGAGGGGATCCGGGTCAACGCGCTCTCTCCCGGGCCGGTGGACACCCCGCTGCTGCGCGAGCTGTTCGCCGCGGACCCGGAGCGGGCCGCCCGGCGGCTGGTGCACATCCCGCTCGGCCGGTTCGCCCGGGCGGAGGAGATCGCCGCCGCGGTGGCGTTCCTCGCCAGCGACGACTCCTCGTTCATCACGGCGAGCGAGTTCCTGGTGGACGGCGGCATCTCCGGGGCGTACGTCACACCGCTGTGAGCGGCCCGCAGGGTCCCCGCCCGGGCCCCCGCCCGGGTTTCGGGGCCTCCGGCGGGGGTCGGCGGCCCCTTCTCACCGTAATCTCATCGAAAACCGAGGGAATAGGCCGCCGCGCTGATTTCGCGTTTATCCGGCTGCCTTTAGATTCTTTGCTGTGAGCGAGCAGATTCCCGCCGGGTGGTACCCGGACCCGAAGGACACCACCGGCGACCCGAGACCGCAGCGGTGGTGGGACGGCAAGGGCTGGACGGCCAGTACCCGGCCCGCACCCTCGGACGCCCCGGAGCCGACGACTCCGGAGCCGTCGGCGGCCGAGGCCCCGGTGGCGGCCGAGGCCCCGGTGGCCGGTGATCCGGGGCCGGGAACGGCCGAGCAGCCCAGGGTGCTGGAGGGCGAGGTCCTGGAGAGTGGCCCGACCGTCCGCTACCCGGAGCCGCCGCCCTTCGGCACGGCCTACGGCACGCCCGCCGCGCCGCCCCGCAAGCCCTGGCGCAAGCCGTCCAAGCTCGTCCTGGCGACGGCCGTCGCCGCCCTGCTCGGCCTCGGCGCCGGCTCGGGCATCACCTACCTCGCGATGGACGGCCACGGGGACCGGGCCAAGCCCTCCGCGCGGCAGGCCCCGCAGGGCGGCTACGGGCCCTGGGACGGCTACCCGGGCCTCGGCGGCAACGGCAACGGCGGCGGCAACGGCAATGGCGGTGGCGCCAACGGCGGCAACGGCGGAAACGGGGGCGGCGGCAACGGCGGCAGTGGGGACGGCAAGGGCAGCGGCAAGGCCAAGCCCGGCGCCGGAAAGGCGATCGACCTGGTCAACGGGATCAGCCTGCCGGCCCCGTCCGGCTGGCAGGCCGGCACCACCAGCGACGGCTACGCCAGCATCATCGTCGGCGCGTACACCTGCGCGGACGGCACCGACAGCTGCACCCTCGGCGGCGTGACCACCGGGCGGATCGACGGCGGCGGCACCGACGCCCAGGCGGCGGCCAAGGCCGACATCGCGAAGGCCGCCAAGGAGGCGTACGGCGACGTCACCGGCCACCAGGAGCTCAAGTCCGAGGCGGTCAAGGTCAGCGGCCGGGACGGCTACCTGGTCCGCTGGAAGGTCGACGCGCCCAAGGGCAACAACGGCTACGTGCAGACCGTGGTCTTCCCGTCCGCCGACGGCAAGGCGCTGGTCTCGGTGCACTTCGGCTTCGACATCGCCGACAAGGCGCCGGACCTCGCCGTGATGGACACCATCGTCAAGGGCATCACCGACTACAAGGGCAAGCTGCCGAGCATCCCGGGGATGCCGGGCACGGGCTCCGGCACGGGCTCCGGCGCGGGTTCCGGCGCGGGGTCGGCCCCCGGCTCCGGTGCGGGTTCGGCGCCCGGCTCGGGCGCCGGGGACCCCGGCGGCGCGGGGGGCACCAGCAGCACCTGAGCCCGCGCGCTCCTCACACGGCGGCGGCCCACCCGGGAGGAAGACCTCCGGGGTGGGCCGCCGCCGTTGCCGTGCCTGCCGTGCCCGCCGTGCCTGCCGGTGGGGACCGGAGCCGGCGGTACCACTGGAGCTACGGGAACCGGCCCGGACGGGGGTTGGCCGGCCCGGTTCCCGTGTCCGGCGTCAGGAGTCGCGTCGAACAGCCTCGACACGACGGCGCCGGAGCACCATGCCGGCCCAGCCGACGCCGATCGCGGCGGCACCGGCGAGCAGCAGCGGACCGGTGGCCGAGGTGCCGGCCACGGCCGCGGAGGTGGTCGGGACGATCTGGCCGGCCGGGGCGTTCGGGTCCCCGCCGTGGCCGTGGTGGGCGACCGTGGACTTGGAGGCGTCGGCCGCGATCTGGGCGTCGCTGGGCGCGGCCGGGGCCTGGGCGGCGAGCACCGGGGCCGCGGCGGCGGTCGAGCCGAAGTCGACGTCCGAGCAGCTGTAGAACGCCTCCGGGCTGTCGCTGCGCTGCCACACGGTGTAGAGCAGTTGGCGGCCGGTGCGCTGCGGCAGGGTGCCGGCGTAGGTGTAGTACCCGTTGGTGGCGTTGCGGTCGACCTGCACCTGGGCCACCGGGGCCGGGTCGAGGTCCGACCACTTCAGCGGCTTGGTGGGGTCGTAGCTCGGCTTGGTGATGTAGACGGTCTGGGTGCCGACGTGCGGCGCGGTGGTGCGGAACTGGAAGGTGAAGGCGCCGGCCTTCACCTGGGTGGCCGGCCAGTCGGTGCGCGGCCAGTCCAGGGCGGAGTACTTGTCGCGGTTGGCCGAGCAGAGCTTGCCGTCCGGGATCAGCGCCTGGTGGTTGCCGTTGGCGTTGGCGATGTTGACCTCGTTCCAGTCGTACAGCGGCTGGGTGCCGTTCGCGGCGACGAGGTCCTTGCAGATCTGGGAGACCGGGTGCTCGGGGCCCTCCGCGTAGCAGGCGGCGACGCGGCTGACGGGGTTGGTCATCGTGCCGTGGGCGCTGGCGGTGCCGGCGGTGGTCGCGGCCACCGCGAGGACCGCGGCGCCGACCACGCCGACGGACAGGGTGCTTCGCTTGATGGACATGGGGTGGGGACTCCTTGACCGTCGTTCCGGGCGTTGCGTGGGGGAACGGGCACGCCTGCCCGCCGGGGTGCCGCCGGCCCGGCGCGCGGCCCCCGGGCAGAGCGTAGGATTGGTCTGGACCAGATGGCAATAGCCGCGCGTCGAGCACTTGTTGACGGACTGTAGGCCCCCGAGCAGCGCAAAGGCCCGACGGAAGGCAGGAGTTAGCTCTTCCATCGGGCCCCGTTAAGGCTCCGGAAAGGTCGGTGCCACAGGTTTCAGGGCCGCATGGTGTGGATGATGCCGGCCTGGATCGTGGTCCCGCTGTGGGTGCCGTTCTCGATCGTGTTGTTGATGACGTACGTCGTCCCGGCCTGCTTCCGGAACCGTTCGGGATCGAACTCCGCCAGGATCTCGAAGAGCTCGTCGGCCGCCGCCGGGTCCTCCCGGAACAGCCGGCGCAGCCGGGTGCGCAGCACGGCCGTCGGGTCCGCCAGCGCGTCCCGGTCGTCGCCGGCCTCCACCACCTCGGCCCGGATCAGCTCCAGCTCGGCGTCCGCCGCCTCGTCCTCCCGGCCGCGCCCGAACAGCCGGCCGACCCGCGAACTGACCTGCTGCCAGGCCGCGGTGGCCATCAGCCCGGCCAGTGACGAGGCGCCCGACGTCACCATCTGCTGCACGACTTCCGCTTCCATGCCGCCCCCTCGTGGTTCGTGTGTCGGCACCACGGTAGGGCAGCGGCGGACGGAGCGTCAGAGGAACGTCCTCCCCTCGCCCCGGTAGGTCGGGACGGTCCGCACCACCCGGTCGCCCTCGATCAGGTGCAGCTCGGCGAAGCGTTCGCACAGCTCGCCCGCCTTGGCGTGCCGGAACCAGACCCGGTCGCCGATCAGCAGGTCGTCGGCGGCCGGGCCGAGCAGCGGGGTCTGCACCTCCCCGGCGCCCTCCATCGGGTCGTAGCGCAGACCCTGCGGCAGGTACGGCACCGGTGAGCGGTCCGGGCCGGCCGCGCCGGAGGCCGGGTAGCCGCCGCCGAGCACGGTCACCACGCCGAGGCCGGGGCGGCGCACCACCGGCTGGCCGAACAGGGCGGCCGGGCGGCCCCGGAACGAGCGGTAGTTGTCGAACAGCTGCGGTGCGTACAGCCCGGAGCCGGCCGCCACCTCGGTGACGGCGCGTTCGGCCACGGTGGACTCCACACTGCCGGTGCCGCCGCCGTTGACGAACTCCAGTTCGGCCACCCGGCGCAGCCGCCGGACCACCGCCGCGCGCCGCTCGGCCAGTTCGGCCCGGGCCTTGGCCTGCATCAGCCGGATCAGCTGCGAGCGCACCGGCCGGCCGGGCACCCGGTCGCCCACCCCGGCGACGTGCCCCTCGTACGCCATCAGGCCGACCACCCGGAACCCCCGGCGCTGCTGGACGAGTTCGGCGAAGGCGCCGAGGTCCTCCGGGGTGCGCAGCGGCGAGCGCCGGGCGCCCACCCGGACCCGGCCGCCCAGCAGGTGCAGCGAGGTGTCCAGTTCCAGGCAGACCCGTACCTCGGCGTCGCCGCCGCGGGCCTTGTCGATCAGGTCCAGCTGGGCCGGGTCGTCCAGGACGACGGTGACCTCCCGGGCGGCCGCCGGGTCGGCGGTCAGCTCGGCGTACCCGTCGCGGTCGGCGGAGGGGTAGGCGAGAAGGATGTCGCGGACGCCGGTGCGGGCCAGCCAGAGCGACTCGGGCAGGGTGTAGCTCATCACCCCGGCGAAGCCCTCCATGGCCAGGGCCCGTTCCAGCAGTGCCCGGCAGCGCACCGACTTGCTGGCCACCCGGATCGGCTTGCCGCCCGCCCGGCGCGCCAGGTCGGCGGCGTTGGCGTCGAAGGCGGCGAGGTCGACGACGGCGAGCGGGCCGTCCAGGTGGGCGGTGGCGCGGTCGTACCGGAGGCGGTCGGAGACCGGGGTGGGCGCGTCGAGGATCACCATGGGCGCAGGGTGCCACAGCGGGCTACCGGTTGGTAGGGCCTGTCTCGTGGATTTTGTCGGATCAGGCCGGCCCGGCAAGGAGCCGCGAGACAGGCCCTCCGGGGCGCGTGCGGGGAAATGGGGCCCGCCGGGCGCGGTGGCATAGGGTCGGGCGGGTGGACCGCAAAGACTTCTCCAACCCGGCCTTCGTCGGCAAGAGCATCCCGAATCCCGGCTTCTCCGACGACGACGGCACGGCGGACGCGGCGCTGACCGAGGCCCTCGCCCGCTGGTCGCAGGACCGCGCGGCCGAGCCCGAGGTGCTGGCGGCGCTGACCCCGACCCGGCTGATGGTCCCGATCGTCGCGATCCTCGGCGAGGTCGAGGTGGACGAGCACGGGCACAAGCACGACAAGACCAGCGACATGGCCGTCCCGGTGCTGGAGGCCCCGGACGGGCGCCGCGCGCTGCCGGCCTTCACCTCGCTGGAGTCGCTGGCCCGCTGGCGCGCCGACGCCCGTCCGGCGCCGACGGCGGCCCCGCAGGCCGCGATGGTGGCCTACTCCGAGCGCGCCGACACCCTGCTGCTCGACCCGGCCGGGCCGGTGCCCTTCCTGCTCACCGGGGCCCGGCTGCGGGCGCTCGCGGAGAACCGGCCGTTCCTGCCGCCGGCGCGGGACCCGGAGGTGCGCGAGGCGGTGCGGGCGCTGCTGGCGGCCGAGCCGCAGGTGGTCACCGGGCTGCTGGCGGACGCCGAGGACTCGGACGGGGTGCTCGCGGTGGTGTTCGACCCGGCGCTGGACCAGCCGGGGCTCCAGGCGGCCGCGCAGCGGGTCGGGCAGGCGGTGGCCGCCGACCCGGTGCTGCGGGTGCGGCTGGACCGGGGGCTGGACCTCGCGGTGCTGCCGGCCGGCGCCGGGCTGCCCGGGGAGCCGCTGTACCGGCGGTAGGCCGGAAGCAAGCCGGACAAAAGCGAATAAAGCTGAAAAATGCACCGCCTCACGTGAGGCGGTGCATTTTTCGGTCGCACCGGGTCAGGAGTAGACGGGGCCGGTGAACTTCTCGCCCGGGCCCGCGCCCGGGGCGTCCGGGACGAGCGAGGCCTCGCGGAAGGCCAGCTGGAGCGAGCGCAGCCCGTCCCGCAGCGGGGCGGCGTGGAAGTTGCTGATCTCCGGGGCGCCGGCGGTGACCAGCCCGGCCAGCGCGGTGATCAGCTTGCGGGCCTCGTCCAGGTCCTTGTCCTTGTCGCCGCCCTCGGCGAGACCGCACTTGACGGCGGCAGCGCTCATCAGGTGCACCGCGACGGTGGTGATCACCTCGACGGCCGGGACCTCGGCGATGTCGCGGGTGAGGTCGTCGAAGCCGATCGCGTCGTCGTCCGCGCCGGGGGTCTGGGTGGGCTCGCTGCTCAAGGGGGGCTCGTTCCTTCGTGCCGGTGTCCGTACCCCTGGAGCGTACAAGTTGGTCCGAAGCGGGGCGGAATAGTGTTCTCCGGCGCGACGCTGTATGCTTCGAGACTGACCGGCCGGGATCCTGCGAGGGAGTCCGGCCAGCAAGAGGAGGCTCCACCCAGGAGGCCCGAGAGGGCAACCGCGAAAGTCTCCCACCTGGTCGACCTCGCGGTCGACGGGTCCCGGTCCGCGACGGGCGCCACGGCGCCGAGTCGCCGCAGCGCCCCTCACCGGGCGTCGCCCCCGGTTGTGTGGAGCCCCGCTTGTACCGAGCGGGGCTTTTTTCGTGTCGCGGTGCGCGCAGTGCCGGGCAGCGCAGCACGAATGAAGCCCCGCCCAGTGGTCGAGTCCACTACGTGCGTCCGCCGTCCGACGGCCGCATCGCAGAAGGTGCAACCGAGGAGGCCCCATCAGCACCGAGCCCCGCATCAACGACCGGATTCGCGTTCCGGAGGTGCGACTCGTCGGTCCCAGCGGCGAGCAGGTCGGCATCGTGCCGCTTGCCAAGGCGCTGGAGCTCGCGCAGGAGTACGACCTCGACCTGGTCGAGGTCGCGGCGACCGCCCGGCCGCCGGTGTGCAAGCTCATGGACTACGGCAAGTTCAAGTACGAGTCGGCCATGAAGGCCCGTGAGGCGCGCAAGAACCAGGCGCACACGGTCATCAAGGAGATGAAGCTCCGGCCGAAGATCGACCCGCACGACTATGACACCAAGAAGGGTCACGTCGTTCGGTTCCTCAAGCAGGGCGACAAGGTCAAGATCACGATCATGTTCCGTGGTCGTGAGCAGTCCCGCCCCGAGCTGGGCTTCCGTCTGCTGCAGCGGCTCGCCGACGACGTCCAGGACCTGGGCTTCATCGAGTCCTCGCCGAAGCAGGACGGCCGGAACATGATCATGGTTCTTGGCCCGCACAAGAAGAAGACCGAGGCGATGGCCGAGGCCCGCGCCCTCGCCGACGCCCGCAAGGCCGAGCGTCAGGGCCGCACCCCCGGCTCCGACGCCGCCGCGGACGACGACCTGGTGGACGACCTGGCGGACGACGACCTGCTGGTCGACGACGAGGTCGCCGACGACGAGGCGACCGAGGCGCAGGACGCCCCGGCCGAGGCGCCGGTCACCGAGGCCGACGCCCCGGTCGAGCAGCCGGCCGCATCCCAGGGCGCCTGAGCCTTCACCGGCCAGGGCGGCCCGGGAGACCGGCCCCCCACGGTGACAGGGCGTCCCGCCCGGTCATCGCAGATCCATCCAGTTCACGCCCGCGTGGTACGAGCCGCGCGGGCGTGGACGGGACCGACGAGGAGATACGGCGAAATGCCGAAGCAGAAGACGCACAGTGGCGCCAGCAAGCGCTTCAAGATCAGTGGCTCTGGCAAGGTGCTGCGCGAGCGCGCCGGCCGCCGCCACCTCCTGGAGCACAAGCCCTCGACGCTGACCCGCAAGCTGGCCGGGACCGTCGAGCTGGCCCCCGCTGACGCCAAGAAGATCAAGAAGCTTCTCGGCAAGTGATCGCCCTTCCGCCCGGCGCCAGCCGTGAGCGGGACAGCTGATCCTTCCCGACCCATTCGAATGACGGACCACGTGAAGTAGTCCGTGGTCCAACCCAAGGAGTAATCAAGTGGCACGCGTCAAGCGGGCAGTCAACGCCCACAAGAAGCGCCGGGTCATCCTGGAGCGCGCCAGCGGCTACCGGGGCCAGCGCTCGCGCCTGTACCGCAAGGCCAAGGAGCAGGTCACCCACTCGCTGGTCTACAACTTCAACGACCGCAAGAAGCGCAAGGGCGACTTCCGTCAGCTGTGGATCCAGCGCATCAACGCTGCGGCCCGTGCCAACGGCATCACCTACAACCGCTTCGTGCAGGGCCTGAAGGCCGCCAGCGTCGAGATCGACCGCAAGATGCTGGCCGACCTGGCCGTCAACGACCCGGGTGCGTTCGCCTCCCTGGTCGAGGTGGCCCAGAAGGCGCTGCCGGCCGACGTGAACGCCCCGAAGGCCGCCGCGGACGCCGCCTGATCTTCCGAGATCGGTTGAGCTCTGACCGGACCCGCAGGCTCGCCTGCGGGTCCGGTTCTGCTTTCCGCTCCTCCGCGCCCCGGGTCCCTCGGCGCTCCCAGAGCCAGGCCCCTCGGCGCTCCCAGAGCCAGATCCCTCAGCGCCCCCAGAGAACGAGGCCATGCCGAGCACCGACACCCCCCTGCTGACCTCCCTGCGCTCGCCGCGCGTCGTCGCCGCCCGCCGGCTGGCCAAGCGCAACCAGCGCACCAAGGAGCGCCGGTTCCTGGTCGAGGGCCCGCAGGCCGTCCGGGAGGCCGTCGCCTTCGGCAGGCTGCCGGGCACGAACGAGCACGCCGTGGTCGAGGTCTACGCGACCCCCGAGGCCGCCGAGCGGCACGCCGGCATCGTCGAGGCGGCCCTGGCCGAGGGGCTGGCGGTGCTGACCGCCACCGACGAGGTGATCGCCGACATCTGCGACACCGTGACCCCGCAGGGCATCGTGGCGCTCTGCCGCTTCATCGACACCCCGTTCGACGAGGTGCTCAGGGCCCGTCCGAAGCTGGTCGCGATCCTCGCCCACGTGCGCGACCCCGGGAACGCCGGCACCGTGCTGCGCACCGCCGACGCGGCCGGCGCGGACGCCGTGGTGCTCACCGACGCCTCGGTGGACCTCTACAACCCGAAGGCCGTGCGGGCCTCCGTGGGCAGCCTGTTCCACCTGCCGGTGGCGGTCGGCGTGCCGGTCGAGGAAGCCGTCGGGAAGCTGCGCGAGGCCGGTGTCCGGGTGCTCGCCGCGGACGGCGCGGGGGAGCGCGACCTGGACCGGGAGCTCGACGAGGGCACCCTGGGCGCGCCGGGCGCATGGGTGTTCGGCAACGAGGCGTGGGGGCTCCCGGAGGAGACCCGCGCGCTCACCGACGAGGTCGTGCGCGTCCCGATCCACGGCCACGCGGAGAGCCTCAACCTGGCCACCGCCGCCGCCGTCTGCCTGTACGCCTCGGCCCGGGCGCAGCGTTCGCCCGGCGGCTGCCGTTCGAACGTCTGACGCACCCGGGGGCGCACCGGGATCACCCCGTTGCAAGCCCTACTGCGGGGGCCTGCGAGGCGCTAGGGTCTGCCTCTGTGGGGGGAACGGCACGGTGGGTAATCGGGGAGGCAACCCATGGTCGGCAGCGGGCCAGAGCTCGACCCGGACGACCTGCCGGACGGCCTGGTGGTCGCCGACGGGTCAGGCCGGGTGGTCTGCTTCAACCGGGCCGCGGCCCGGCTCACCGGCGTGCTCCCGGAGGCCGCGCTCGGCTCCGGGCTGGAGGACGTCCTCCCGCTGGAGGACCTGGACGGGCGCCGCTGGTGGCAGCTGACCGACCCGTACGGCGGCCTGGCCATCCGCACCCGTCAGCCGGAGCGCAACCTGCTGCTGCCCGGCGGCCGTGAGGTGCTGGTCTCCGCCCGGTACGTCCGCGCGGCGCGCGGCGGCCCGCTGGAGCGCCTGGTGATCGCCCTGCGCGGCACCGAGGCCCGGCGCCGGACCGAGCGCAGCCACGCCGAGCTGATCGCCACCGTCGCGCACGAGCTGCGCTCCCCGCTGACCAGTGTCAAGGGCTTCACGGCGACGCTGCTGGCCAAGTGGGAGCGGTTCACCGACGGGCAGAAGCGGCTGATGCTGGAGACCGTGGACGCCGACGCGGACCGGGTCACCCGGCTGATCGCCGAGCTGCTGGACATCTCCCGGATCGACGCGGGCCGGCTGGAGCTGCGCAAGCAGGTGGTGGACCTGGCCGCGGCGGTGCGCCGGCACGTGGAGCGCAAGGTCGCCACCGGCATCCCCGAGGACCGCTTCGACATCCGGATCGCCGAGCCGCTGACCGTCCTGTGGGCCGACCCGGACAAGGTCGACCAGGTGCTCGCCAACCTGCTGGAAAACGCGGTGCGGCACGGCGAGGGAACTGTCACGATCGAGGTGGCACCGGCCAAGGAGGTCGTCGAGGCGCCCCTGTGGGAGCGCTCCGGCACCCCTCCCCGCATCGTGGAAGGCACAGCGGTCACCGTGAGCGACGAAGGCAGCGGCATCCCCGAGGAATCGATGCCGCGCGTGTTCACCCGCTTCTGGCGCGGCTCCAAGCGCGGCGGCACCGGCCTGGGCCTGTACATCGTCAAGGGCATCGTGGAGGCCCACGGCGGCTCGATCCGCGTCGACCGCGCACCCGGCGGCGGTGCCCGGTTCCGGTTCATCCTGCCCGCCGGCGTGCCCGACTTCATGTTCTGACGGAGCAGCGGGGTCCCGCCGGAGGGCTTCCCGGCAGCGGTGCCACCCGCTGCGACTACACTCGACCTTTGGCGTCGCGCAACGCCCTGCGCGGCTGAGCCGCGGACATCCACTCCCGTGAGCCTCCGGTGAACGGAAACCGGCTGCCCGTGCCCCGGCCCCGCCGGGCGTGACGCGTTGGGCCCCTCCTGCCCGAGGGCGGGCAAGTTGGGCCCCTCCTGCCCGAGGGCGGGCAAGGAGGGCGAGCACCACCCACCTGAGCACGGACGAGCAGGAGCACGGGAAGATAGAGATGTCGGCACCCAACAAGTCCTACGACCCGGTCGAGGTCGAGGCCCTCAAGCCCGAGGTGGTGGAGCAGGCGCGGGACGAGGCCGTCGCCGCCTTCGCCGCCGCCACCACCCTGAACGAGCTGAAGGAGGCCAAGGTCGCCCACAGCGGCGACCGGTCCCCGCTCGCACTCGCCAACCGCGAGATCGGCGCCCTTCCCCCGCACGCCAAGGCCGCTGCGGGCAAGCTGATCGGCCAGGCCCGCGGCGACGTCAACAAGGCGTTCGCCAAGCGGCAGGTCGAGCTTGAGGCGGAGCGCGACGCCCGCGTGCTGGTCGAGGAGGCGGTGGACGTCACGCTGCCGTACGACCGCGCCCCGCGCGGCGCCCGGCACCCGCTGACCACCATGGCCGAGCGCATCGAGGACACCTTCGTCGCGATGGGCTACCAGGTCGCGGAAGGCCCCGAGGTCGAGGCCGAGTGGCTCAACTTCGACGCCCTCAACCTGGGCCCGGACCACCCGGCCCGCTCGATGCAGGACACCTTCTTCGTCCGGGCCCCGGACGGCTCCGCCGACTCCGGCGTGGTGCTGCGCACCCAGACCTCCCCGGTCCAGGCCCGCACCATGCTCGACCGAGAGCCCCCGCTCTACGTGGTCTGCCCCGGCCGGGTCTACCGGACCGACGAGCTGGACGCCACCCACACCCCGGTCTTCCGCCAGGTCGAGGGCCTCGCGGTGGACGAGGGCATCACCTTCGCCGACCTCAAGGGCACCATCGAGGTCCTGGTCGAGAAGCTGATCGGCGACCACCTGGAGCTGCGCTGGCGGCCCTCGTACTTCCCGTTCACCGAGCCGTCGGCCGAGGTCGACCTCCAGTGCTTCGTGTGCCTGGGCGCGAGCGTCGGCAACCCGGACCGCCCGTGCCGTACCTGCTCCTCCGAGGGCTGGATCGAGCTCGGCGGCTGCGGCGTGGTCAACCCGCGGGTGCTCGTCGCCTGCGGTGTCGACCCGAACCGCTACAGCGGGTTCGCCTTCGGCCTGGGCCTGGAGCGGATCCTGATGAATCGTCACAACGTCGCCGACATGCGCGACATGGTCGAGGGTGACGTGCGCTTCACCCTCCCGTTCGGGATGGAGATCTGATGCGCGTCCCGCTTTCCTGGCTGCGCGAGTACGTCGACCTGCCGGCCGGTGCGACCGGCCGTGACGTCGCGGAGCGCCTGGTCCGGGCCGGCCTGGAGGTCGAGACCGTCGAGCAGCTCGGCGGCGAGCTCAAGGGCCCGCTGGTGGTCGGCGAGGTGCTCTCCATCGAGGAGCTGACCGGCTTCAAGAAGCCGATCCGGCACTGCCTCGTCAACGTCGGCGACGCCAACGGCACCGGCGAGCCGCAGGAGATCGTCTGCGGCGCGCGCAACTTCGCGGTCGGCGACAAGGTCGTGGTCGTGCTCCCGGGCGCCGTGCTGCCCGGCCCGTTCCCGATCGCGGCCCGCCAGACCTACGGCCGCACCTCGGCCGGCATGATCTGCTCCGGGCGCGAGCTGCGCATGAGCGACGACCACGACGGCATCATCGTCCTCCCGCCGGAGTACGAGCCCGGCACCGACGCCATCGAGCTGCTCCAGCTCGTCGACGAGGTGCTCGACATCGCCGTCACCCCGGACCGCGGCTACTGCCTGTCCATGCGCGGCGTGGCCCGCGAGGCCGCCGCCGCGTACGGGCTGCCGCTGGCCGACCCGGCGCTGCTCGACGTGCCGCCGGCCAACTCCTTCGGCTACCTGGTCAAGGTCAACGACCCGACCGGCTGCGACCGCTTCGTGGCCCGTACGGTCGTCGGCGTCGACCCGAACGCCAAGTCCCCGATCTGGCTGCAGCGCCGTCTGCAGAAGTCGGGCATCCGGCCGATCTCGCTGACCGTCGACATCACCAACTACGTGATGCTGGAGGTCGGCCAGCCGCTGCACGCCTACGACAAGCAGCGCGTGAACGGCCCGATCACGGTCCGCCGGGCGGAGCAGGGCGAGGTCCTCACCACCCTCGACGGCGTCGAGCGCAAGCTCTCGCCCGAGGACCTGCTGATCTGCGACAGCAGCGGCCCGATCGGCCTGGCCGGTGTCATGGGCGGCGCCTCCACCGAGATCCTCGACCCGGCCGCCGGTCCGGGCACCACCGAGGTGATCATCGAGGCCGCGCACTTCGACCCGGTCGCGATCGCCCGCTCCGCCAAGCGGCACAAGCTGCCCTCCGAGGCGTCCAAGCGCTTCGAGCGCGGCGTCGACCCGGAGGCCGCCCGCGCCGCCGCGCAGCGCGCCGTCGACCTGCTGGTCCTGATCGCCGGCGGCACCGCCGAGGCCGGGGTCACCGACATCGCGGCGCCGCACCCGGTGCGCACCATCACCATCGCCGCCGACCTGCCCGACCGGGTGGCCGGCACGGCGTACGGCCGGGAGACGGTCACCCGTCGTCTGCAGGAGGTCGGCTGCTCGGTCTCCGGCGCCGACGTCCTGGAGGTCACCCCGCCGACCTGGCGCCCCGACCTGACCGACCCGTACGACCTCGCCGAGGAGGTCATCCGGCTGGAGGGCTACGACAACGTCCCCGCCCGGATGCCCGACGTGCCGCCGGGCAAGGGCCTGACCGAGGCCCAGCGGATCAACCGCCGGATCGGTGTCGCGCTGGCCGGGACGGGCTACGTCGAGGTCAACAACTACCCGTTCCTCGGCGAGACCGCCTGGGACGCGCTCGGCCTGGCGGCGGACGACCGCCGCCGCCGGACCGTCAAGCTGGTCAACCCGCTCAACGACGAGGAGCCGGCGCTGCGCACCACGCTGCTGCCGGGCCTGCTCGGCGCGCTGCGCCGCAACGTCGGCCGCGGCAACACCGACCTGGCGGTCTACGAGACCGGCACCGTCTTCCTGCCGAAGGACGAGCTGTCCGTGGCTCCGCGCCCGGCCGTCGACCACCGGCCCAGCGACGCGGAGCTGGCCGAGCTGGACGCCGCGCTGCCGGACCAGCCGCGCCGGGTCGCCGTCGCCCTCGCGGGTGAGCGGCTGCCGTCGGGCTGGTGGGGCAAGGGCGCCCAGGCCTCCTGGGCGGACGCCGTCCAGGCGGGCCGCACGGTGGCCCGCGCGGCCGGTGTCGAGCTGACCGTCCGTGCCGGGCAGCTCGCGCCCTGGCACCCGGGCCGCTGCGCCGAGCTGGTCGTCGCCGGCACCGATCGGGTGGTCGGCCACGCCGGCGAGCTGCACCCGCGGGTGGTCAAGGCGCTCGGCCTGCCGGCCCGGACCGCCGCGATGGAGATCGACGTCGACCTGCTGACCGCCGACGGCGCCGAGCGGGTCAACGGCCCGACGGTCTCCGGCTTCCCGGTGGCCACCCAGGACGTCGCGTTGATCGTCGACACGGCGGTTCCGGCCGCCGATGTCGAGTCCGCGCTGCGCACCGGTGCGGGCGAACTGCTGGAGGCCATCCGGCTGTTCGACGTGTTCACCGGTGAGCAGATCGGCGAGGGCAAGAAGTCGCTGGCGTACGCGCTGCGTTTCCGCGCCGTCGACCGCACGCTGACCGCCGACGAGGCCACCGCCGCCCGCGAGGCGGCCGTCGCCGAGGCCGTCGCCCGTACGGGAGCGGTGCTGCGCGGGGCCCTTCGTGTTGCCGCGTGCCCGCTTCCGGTTTGTGTGCTTCCGCCTGTCCGCGGCCGGGCGGCTTTGCCAAGGCTTGGCTTGACGGTGCCTCAGCCCGTGGCTTATCTCTTTACCTATGGAAGTAGATAAAGCCGAGGACCGACCCTCGCCCATCGAGTTCCGGCTGGACCCGGCCTCCGGTGTCCCGACCTACCTGCAGCTCGTGCAGCAGGTCGAACAGGCCCTGCGGATGGGCTGGTTGACCGAGGGGGACCGGCTGCCCCGGGTACGCGAGGCGGTGGCCGGGCTGGCGATCAACCCGAACACCGTGCTCAAGGCGTACCGGGAGCTGGAGCACCGGGGCCTGGCGGTCGGCCGTCGGGGCCAGGGCACCTTCGTGCGGGGGCTGCCCGCCGGGGTGGTGCCGCTGCGCGAACGGGCCGCGCTGCGGCGGGGGTTGCTGGACTGGATGCGCTCGGCGCGGACCGCCGGGCTGGACGAGGAGGGGATGGCCGCGGTGTTCGAAGACGCGCTGCGCGACCTGCGCGAGGGCCGGGACGGGGTGGTGGCCTGATGGCCGCGAACACGGTGATCGACTGCGCCGGGCTCGGCAGGCGCTACCGCCGCTCCTGGGCGCTGCGGGACTGCCGGCTGGCCGTCCCCGCCGGGCACGTGGTGGCCCTGGTCGGCCCGAACGGCGCCGGCAAGACCACGCTGCTGAGCCTGGCCGCCGGACTGACCCTGCCCAGCGAGGGCGCGCTGACCGTACTCGGCGACCAACAGCCGGGATCGCCGAAGGCGTTGGACCGGATCGGCTTCGTCGCCCAGAACGCCGCGCTCTACCCGGGCCTGCCGGTGCGCGACCTGCTCGCGATGGGCCGGCACCTCAACCGCCGCTGGGACGAGGCCCGGGCCCGCACTCACCTGGAGGGCCTCGGCATCCCGCTGGACCGCAGGTACGGCCGGCTCTCCGGCGGCCAGCAGGCCCAGGTCTCGCTCGCCCTCGCCCTCGCCAAGCGTCCCGAACTCCTGCTGCTGGACGAGCCGTTGGCCGCCCTGGACCCGCTCGCCCGGCATGACTTCATGGCCGTGCTGCTGACCGCCGTGGCCGAGGACGGGCTGTCGGTGGTGTTCTCCTCGCACGCCGTCCACGAGCTGGAGCGCAGCTGCGACTACCTGGTGGTGCTCGGCGGCGGAAGGGTCCAGGTGGCGGGGGAGGTGGACGACCTGCTGGGCGGCCACCGGATGCTCACCGGCCCGACCACCGACGCCGACCGGATCGCCGGGCTGCTGCCCGTGGTCCGCGACCGCCGGGCCGGCACCCAGTCCCACCTGCTGGTCCGCACCGGCGGCGTGGACGCCCCGGTCTCCGGCGAATGGCGCCAACAGCGCGTCGGCCTGGAGGAGTTGGTGCTCGCGTACCTGCGCGAACCGGCCGCCTCCGCCCTCCCCGGCCCACGCGGGGCCGTCCGTCCGAACGAGAAGGTCCTGCTGCCGTGAGTTCCCTGACCCTCGCGCCGCCCCGCTCCGCCGTCCTGCGGGCGGCCGGGCTGCGCCACCGGCCCGCGCTGCGGACCCTGCTGGGCGTCCTCGCCGGGCTGGCCCTCGTCCTGGGCGTCAGCGGGTACTACCTGCACGCCGGGTTCGACGACTCCGGTGCGGCCGGCTGCGACATGGCACTGCGGACCTGCAACGACCGCTGGAAGGAGTTCCTGCACGGGTACGGCTCCGAGCTGTCCGTCGGCGGGAACGTCGCCTACTTCCTGGGCGGCGCCCTCGGGGCGTTCGTCGGAGCGCCGCTGCTGGCCCGGGAGTTCGAGCACGGCACGGTGCGCTTCGCGTGGACCCAGGGCGCCGGGCGCACCCGCTGGACGGTCGGCGGGTTGGTGGTGGTCGGCAGTGTGCTGGCCGCCGCGACGGCCCTGACGGCGGTGGTGCTCGACTGGTGGATCTCGCCGCTGGCGGCGCACGGGGGCCGGTTCACCCCGTTGGCCTTCGCCAGTGCCCCGCCCGCGCTGGTCGGCCGGGTGCTGCTGGCCTTCGCGGTGTCCGCGCTCGCGGGTGCGGTGCTGCGGCGGACGGTGGTGGCGGTGGGGATCGGCGTGGCCGTCTCGGTCGCGGTGAACCTGGTGGCCGAATCCCTGCGGTTCCACTACCGCACCCCGCTCCAGGACACCGTCCACACGCTCGCCCAGGCCTCGCTCGACCACCGCTGGGAGGGGGCGATCTGGGTCACCGATCCGGCGGGGGACAGGCTCGGCCTCGGCCGGCTCTACGACCTGGGCGGTGACTACTACGGGGCGGAGAAGCTGCTGAACGAGGGCGGTTACTCGCTGCACGAGTCCTACCAGCCGGACAGCCGCTACTGGCTCTTCCAGTCCGTGGAGTTCGCCTGGACGGCCGGGCTCGCCGTGGCGCTGTGCGCGGTCGCGGTGTGGTGGATCCGGCGTCGGGCGGTCTGACCTGCGGCGCCGTAGATCGTTTGAAGAGTTTCCGTCAAAACCCTTGCGGGAGTGCGCGCGGACCGGCTTTCCTACTTCTCGTTAGGAAAGTTTCCTAACGCCACGAGGAATCGGAGCGTCCCATGCGCCCTCAGCCCCGTCGTGCCCTCCGCGTAGCCCTCGCCGCCGCCCTGGTGGCCGCACCCCTCACCGTCGCGGCCACCGCGGCGGCCCAGGCCGCCCCGGTCCCGGCCGCCGCCGTCCAGCTCAAGGGCGTCGGGCTGGACGACCCGCACAAGAAGGACATCGCGATGCAGCTGGTGTCCAGCGCGGAGAACTCGTCGCTGGACTGGAAGGCCCAGTACAAGTACATCGAGGACATCAAGGACGGCCGCGGCTACACCGCGGGCATCATCGGCTTCTGCTCCGGCACCGGCGACATGCTGGACCTCGTCCAGCACTACACCGACCTCAAGCCCGGCAACATCCTCGCCAAGTACCTGCCGGCCCTGAAGAAGGTCAACGGCAGCGAGTCGCACGCCGGCCTCGGCACCGCGTTCGAGAAGGACTGGGCCACCGCCGCCAAGGACACCGTCTTCCAGCAGGCCCAGAACGACGAGCGCGACCGGGTCTACTTCAACCCCGCCGTCAACCAGGCCAAGTCCGACGGCCTGCGCGCGCTCGGCCAGTTCGCCTACTACGACGCCATCGTGATGCACGGCCCGGGCAACAGCTCGGACAGCTTCGGCGGCATCCGCGCCGCCGCGATGAAGAAGGCCAAGACCCCGGCCCAGGGTGGCGACGAGGCCACCTACCTCAAGGCGTTCCTGGACGCCCGCAAGGTGGTCATGAAGAAGGAGGAGGCGCACTCCGACACCAGCCGCGTGGACACCGAGCAGCTGGTCTTCCTCAACGCCAAGAACTTCGACCTCAACCCGCCGCTGAAGTGGAAGGTCTACGGCGACAGCTACGCCATCAACAGCTGACGCGACGTCAAGACGAGGGCCCGGCAGCCGGATCACGGCCGCCGGGCCCCGCAGTCGCTTGCGCCGGAAGGGTCAGGCGCTCGCGGTGTAGTCGTAGAAGCCGCGGCCGGACTTGCGGCCGAGCAGGCCCGCGTCGACCATCCGGGAGAGCAGCGGGGGAGCGGCGTACAGCGGCTCCTTGTACTCGTCGTACATCGACTCGGCGATCGAGACGATGGTGTCCAGGCCGATCAGGTCGCACAGTCGCAGCGGGCCCATCGGGTGGGCGCAGCCGGCCTCCATGCCCTTGTCGATGTCGGAGGCGGTGGCCACGCCCGACTCGAACATCCGCACCGCGGACAGCAGGTACGGCACCAGCAGCGCGTTGACCACGAAGCCGGCCCGGTCGCGGGCGCGGATCGGCTCCTTGCGGAGCGCCTGGGTGGCGAAGGCCTCGACCCGCTCGGTGGTGGCCGCCGAGGTGGTCAGGGTCGGGATGACCTCGACCAGCTTCTGCACCGGCGCCGGGTTGAAGAAGTGCAGGCCGATCACCTGCTCCGGGCGGGAGGTGGCGGCGGCCAGCTTCACGATCGGGATCGAGGAGGTGTTGGAGGCGAGGATCGCGTCCCGGCGCTCGATGACCTGGTCCAGGGTCTGGAAGATCTTGACCTTGATGTCCTCGCGCTCGGCCACGGCCTCGACCACCAGGTCGCGGTCGGCGAAGTCGGACAGCTCGGTGGTGAAGGACAGCCGGGACATCGCCTCGTCCCGGTCCTCGGGGCTCAGCTTGCCGCGCTTGACCGCCGTGTCCAGGGAGTTGGTCAGCCGGGTGCGGCCGAACTCCAGGGCCTCGCCGCTGGCCTCGGACACCAGGACGTCCAGCCCGGCCCGGGCGAAGACCTCGGCGATGCCCGACCCCATGAGACCGCAGCCGACTACTCCGACGCGCGTGATGTCACTCACTCAGTTGCCCTTCGGTGGTGCTGGGGGTCGCCCAGCGACTGGTGGCCCAGCGAGCTGCTGGTCTGCGGGGCCGGGGGACCGGAATGGGTGCGCCGGTCACCGCCCCGACGACGTTACTACTCCGTACTGGCCGGTAGGTCACCCCCTCCCCGGCGGAGTGCCAGTGCGACCGAATCCCCCGAACGGGTGAGGCGGCGCCGCCGGACCCGTGTGCCCGGGGCCGCGGCCGCCCGCCGGCCGACAGAATGCCACACACGGGGGCAGGGGACGGGAAGGGAGCACAGTGTGCCGACGGGATCGCTCGCAGGACAGGTCGCCCTGGTCACCGGCGCCGGCCGGGGCATCGGCCGGGAGATCGCCATCGGCCTGGCCGCCGAGGGGATGTCCGTCGGCCTGGTCGGCCGCACCCACGAGACACTGACCGACACCCTCAAGGAGTGCGTCAAGCGCGGCGCCCGGGGTGTCGCCGTGACGGCCGACGTCACCCGCCCCGGTTCGGTGCGCGAGGCCGTCCGGGTCGTCGAGCGCGACCTCGGCGCGATCGACCTGCTGGTCAACAACGCAGGCCTGGTCGACCGCGCCGAGGTGCCGATCTGGGAGACCGACGCCAACCAGTGGTGGCAGGTGATCGAGACCAACCTCCGCGGCCCCTACAACCTGCTGCGCTGCGTCCTGCCGGGCATGGTCGCCCGGCGGCGCGGGCGGGTGGTCAACCTCAACTCCGGCTTCGCGCTCCGCCCGGACGGCGAGTACACCGCCTACGCGACGTCCAAGGGCGCGCTGCTCCAGCTCTCCGACAACATGGCGGACTCGCTCGCCCGGCACGACGTCGTCGTCCTCGACATCAGCCCGGGCGCGGTGCCCACCGACATGACCGCCGGGATGCCGATGTTCAAGGACATGAAGGCCTGGGGCTCCATCCCGTACATGGTCGCGGTCACCGTGGACGCCGCCCGGGGCCGCTTCGACGGGCTGCACGGGCGGTTCATCCACGCCGGGCGGGACGACCTGGAGGAACTGGTCAACCGGGCCGACGCGATCCGGGCCTCGGACGCCCGCACGCTGCGGCTGCGCCCGTACAAGGACGACGACCCGATGGTCTGACCGGCCCGGTGGCCCGCCCGGCCCGCTGAGCCGACCGGAGGCCCGCCCGGTGCGTTCACCAGGCGCCGAGCGGTGGCCGGCCCGCTACGCGCAGAGCTGGCTGGCGGTCACCGGCTTGAGCCCCGCCTTGGCGAGCCCGTCCAGGATCGCCGGCAGCGCGTCCACCGTGCACTGGTGGCCCATGTGCAGCGCGACCACCGAGCCGCCGCGCGCGGAGTTCAGCACCCGGCGCTGGAGTTCGGCGGCCGTGGGGTCGTTGTAGTCGCGCGGGTCGACGTCGAAGGACAGCACGTGCTCGTAGCCGACGGCCCTGGCCTGCTCGCGCACCATCGGGGTGGCGTACTGCGCGGCGGAGGGACGGAACCAGCGGCCGATCGAACCGGTGAGCCGCTGCAGCCGGTCGGCGCACTGGGCGATCTCGGCGCGGGCCTGGTCGGGCGTCATGGCGGAGATGTTGAGGTGGTTCTGGGTGTGGTTGCCCAGCTCGTGGCCGCCGTCCAGGATCCGCCGGGCCATCTGCGGCTGCTGGTCGAGCCAGCTGCCGACGGCCATCACGGTCACCTTGGCGCCGCGCTGCTCGGCGATCTCCAGCAGCGCGGTGGCGAGCTTCGGGTCGCCGCTGCCGTGGAAGGTGAGTGCCACGTTCCGGCCGGTGCGGGGTCCGTACGCGACCTCGACCGGGGTGCCGGGCGCGAGCGGCGGCAGCGGGGGCGGGGTCGACGGGGCGGACGCCTTGGCCGCGGCCGGGGTCGGCTCGCCGCCGGGCTGCGGCTCGGCGGGCTCCCCGGAGGGGGCCGGGGCGGTCGGGGCGGCGGACGGCGGGCCCTCGCCGCCGTTCCAGGCCGGGTCGGTGGTGTGCTGCGGGTCGACGGTGCCGGGGTGCGCGGCCAGCGCCCCGGGGTCGGCCCGGCGGGGGGCGCCGGTGCCGCAGGCGGTGAGGAGGCCGCCGGCGGTGAGGGCGGCCAGCGTGGCGGCGGTGCGCAGTACGGTGCGACGGTCGGCAGTCATCGGCAGCCAGCATAGAGAGGACGGCCCCGCCGGGCGATCCGGTATGACCGGCACCCCACCGCCCTTGACGTGCACACACTCTGTCTACGGGTGTTGCGTAAACCTGAACTCCCGCTGTTTCCACGGTGTGTCGTTGGATACGATCACCGCGCACCGCGTGTTGACAGGCGGTCGCACATTCCGGCATTGCGCATTGGGGGCGGACAGGATGCACGAGGACACCGCGGCGATCGGCCGGCCGGCCGACACCGACTGGGACTGGGCGAGAGCGGACGACTGGCAGCCGCCGAGCGAGCTGGACACCGGGGTCCCGCACACCGCCCGGATGTACGACTACTACCTGGGCGGCAAGGACAACTTCGAGGCCGACCGCCTGGCCGCGCAGGCCGCGATATCCGCCTACCCCGCGCTGCCGCTGCTGGCCCGCACCAACCGGCAGTTCCTCGGCCGCGCCGTGGAGTACGCGGCCGGCCGGGGCATCCGCCAGTTCGTCGACATCGGCACCGGCATCCCGGCCGTCGGCTCCACCAGCGAGGTCGCCCAGCGGGTCGCCCCGGCGGCCCGGGTGGTCTACGTGGACAACGACCCGATCGTTGCCACCCACGCCCGCGCCCTGCTGGCGAGCCACCCGGCCGGGCACACCTCGGTGATCGAGGCCGACCTGCGGGACCCGGCCGCCATCCTCGGCCACCCCGCGCTGGCCGCCGCCGTCGACCTCTCCCAGCCGGTCGCGCTGATGCTGGTCGCCGTCCTGCACTTCATCCGCGACGAGGACGGCGCGGAGCGGATCGTCCGCACCCTGCGCGACGCGCTCGCCCCCGGCAGCGCGCTGATCCTCTCCCACGGCAGCCCCGACTTCGCCTCCCGGGAGAGCGCGGCCGAGGGCACCCGGATCTACCGGAGCGCCAGCGCCCCGCTCGTCCTGCGCCCTCGGGCCGGGGTCGAACCCTTCTTCGGCGACTTCGAGTTCGTCGGCCCCGGGCTCGTCCAGCTCCCGCTCTGGCGCCCCACCGCCGGCCACGTCCCCACCACCGAACTGCCCGAGGGCTGGCAGGACGTCTCCGCCTACGCGGGCGTCGCCTTCAAGCCGTAGCGCCCGTACGCGTCCCGGCCCCGGCGCCCGGCTCCCGCGCCGGGCCGCCGCGGCGCGCGCACCGTCACCGACAACCCCTCACCACCCGGGTGGCCCACCGCATGACCACCGACCTGCCGCCGCTGCCGGACGGCGTCGACGCCCTGCTGCGCTCCGTCGGGGCCCCGCCCCGACTGGTCGCCCACCTCGCGCTGGTGCACGAGGTCGCCGAGCGGATCGCCGACTTCTGCGCCGACCAGGGCCTGGAGTTCGACCGCGAGGCCGTCCGGTACGGCGCGGCCACCCACGACATCGGCAAGGCCGTCCACCCGGAGGAGCTCTCGGCGCCCGGCTCCGCGCACGAGCCGGCCGGCCACGCCCTGCTGCTCGCCCACGGCGTGCCCGAGCGGCTCGCCCGCTTCGCCCGCGACCACGCGAACTGGGGCGGACCGGGCGTCACCGTCGAGGACCTGCTGGTCAGCCTGGCCGACAAGGTCTGGAAGGACAAGCGGGTCCGGGACCTGGAGGACCTGGTGGTCGAGCGGCTCGCCGCCGCCACCGGCCGGGAGCCCTGGGAGGCCTTCCTCGCCCTGGACGACCTGCTCACCCGGATCGGCGAGGACGCCCCGCGACGGCTCGCCGTCCAGGCCCGGTACCCGGTACGAACCGGGAGAAATTGACGCGACAGGCCGTGCGCGGCGGTGTTAGCTTCCGCCGCATGGAACCCCTGAGCGAGAACGACATCCGCGCGTCCTTCGTCAACTGCTCCAAGGGCGAGGCCCGTCGGCTCAGCCTGCCCCGGGGCCTGGCCGAACTCCCCTGGGAGAACCTGGACTTCCTCGGCTGGCGGGACCAGGGCGCGCCCGACCGCGCCTACCTGGTGGCCGCGCACGGCGGCGAGCCGGTCGGCGTGACGCTGCGGGTGCCGACGGTGCGGCGCAGCCTCACCAAGAGCAACGTGTGCTCGCTGTGCATCACCGCGCACGCCGGCACCGGCGTCGCACTGCTCGCGGCCCGCCGGGCCGGGGCGGCCGGCCGCGAGGGGAACACGGTCGGGACGTACATCTGCGCCGACCTCGCCTGCTCGCTCTACGTGCGCGGGCTGAAGAAGTCCACCCTGGTCACCCGGCCCGACGAGTCGCTGCCGCTGGAGCAGCAGATCGCCCGCACGGTGGGCAACCTCGACGCCTTCCTCGCCCGGGTGCTCACCGACACCCTCGCGTAGGACGCGGCGCGATCCGCCGTGCGGGGAGCGTCACTGCCCGCGCAGCTGCTCCAGGTCGCGGCGCTCCCGCTTGGTCGGACGCCCGGCGCCGCGGTCCCGCTGCCCGGCCGCCGCGACGAACTCGCGCGGGGGCCGCGGCGGGCTGTTGTCGACCAGGCACTCCGCCGCGACCGCGGCGCCGACCCGCTTGCGGATCAGCTCACACACCACCACGACCCGCTCGTACCCCTCCTCGCGGAACCGGACCTCGTCCCCGGTCTTCAGCGGCTGGGCCGGCTTGGCCCGTTCGCCGTTCACCCGGACGTGCCCGGCCCGGCAGGCGGCGGCCGCCAGCGCCCGCGTCCTGACCAGCCGGACCGACCAGATCCAGCTGTCCAGCCGTACGCTTCCCTCGTGTTCAGCCATCCTCCGAGCCTATCCAAGCGCCCGGCCGAGCCCATCCAAGCGCCCGGCCGGGCGGCCTACGCGGCGGACGGCACCTCCTGGACCGCCCAGCCGTTGCCGTCCGGGTCGTTGAAGAACACGAAGTTGTTCCACGCCTCGCCGTGCCCGTCCACCCGGGACCCCGCGACGAAGTGCTGGACCGGGCTGACCTGCACGCCCCGCGCCGCCAGTTCGGCGTGTGCCTTCTCGATGTCCGCGACCACCAGCTGCAGTCCCTTGACGGAGCCGGGCGGCGCGTCGACCACCCCGGTGCCCACCACGATCGAGCAGGGCGAGCCGGGGGGAGTGAGCTGGACGACCCGGACCCCGTCCCGCAGCCGGGTGTCGTGGTCGACCGTGAAGCCGGCCTGCTCCTCGTAGAAGAGTTTCGCGCGGTCCACGTCGGAAACCGGGACCACGACGACTTCGAGCTTCCAGTCCATCGCCCTCACCCCTCTCGGCCGGGCTCTTCCAGTATCCGTCCGGCGGCTTTCATCCAGAACTGTTCCCCGGGGTCCGTCGGATAGCCTGAGAACACGATGAATCCGCAGACCACGCCCGCCGCGACCCCGCAGGCCACCCCGCTGACCACCCCGTGGGGCACCCTCGACCTCACCCGCGTCCCCGAGGACCCGCGCGAGCGGCTCCGGGCCTGGGACGCCGCCGACGAGTACCTGCTGCGCCACCTGGCGGGCGAGGCGGACAGCGCGGCCGGTGCCGCGACCGAGCTGTCCGGCCGCCGGATCGCCGTCCTCGGCGACCGCTGGGGCGCGCTGACCACCGCGCTCGCCGGGTTCCGTCCGGTCCAGGTCTCCGACTCCCACCTCGGCCGGCAGGCCACCAGGGCCAACCTGGCCCGGGCCGGCGCCGCCGTCGAGGAGGACCGGCTGCTCACCACCCGGGACACCCCGCCGGAGCGGATCGACGTGCTGCTGGTGCGCGTCCCCAAGAGCCTTGCCCTGCTGGAGGACCAGCTGCACCGGCTCGCCCCCGCCGTGCACGCCGGCACGGTGGTGGTCGGCGCCGGGATGGTCACCGAGATCCACACCTCCACCCTGCGGCTCTTCGAGCGGATCCTCGGCCCGACCCGCACCTCGCTCGCGGTCCGCAAGGCCCGGCTGGTCTTCTGCACCCCCGACCCGGCGCTCGACCCCGGCCCCAGCCCGTGGCCGCACCGCTACGCGCTGCCGTCGGACATCGGCCCGGCGTCCGGCCGTACGGTCGTCAACCACGCGGGCACCTTCTGCGCCGAGCGGCTCGACATCGGCACCCGCTTCCTCCTGGCCCACCTGCCCGCCCCGGCCCCCGGCGCCCGGGTGGTGGACCTCGGCTGCGGCAACGGCGTGGTGGGGACGGCCGCCGCCCTGGCCGGGCCCGGCGCGGAACTGCTCTTCGTGGACGAGTCGCTCCAGGCGCTGGCCTCCGCCGAGGAGACCTTCCGCGCCAACCTGGGCCCGGACGCCCCGGCCGGGTTCCTGGCCGCCGACGCGCTCGGGACGGACGCGATCGCCCCCGGCTCGGTGGACCTGGTGCTCAACAACCCGCCGTTCCACTCCCACCAGGCCACCACCGACGCCACCGCCTGGCGGATGTTCACCGGCTCGCACCGGGCGCTGCGGTCCGGCGGCGAACTCTGGGTGGTCGGCAACCGCCACCTCGGCTACCACGTCAAGCTGCGCAGGCTCTTCGGCAACTGCCGACTGGTGGCGGGCAACCCCAAGTTCGTGGTGCTGAAGGCCGTCAAGCGCTGACCGGCGGTCGCCGCGGCGGCGGTCCTCGACCGACCCTTCTTGCATGAATTTTCCCTCGCGCGTATATTCATGCCACGACTAAGGAGGAACGCCATGGCATTGCGAGTCGCCGTCGCCGGCGCGAGCGGGTACGCGGGCGGCGAGGTGCTGCGCCTGCTGCTCGGCCACCCCGAGGTGGAGATCGGAGCGCTGACCGGCGGCTCGAACGCGGGCAGCAGGCTGGGAGCGCTCCAGCCGCACCTGATCCCGCTCGCCGACCGCGTCCTCGAAGCCACCACCCCCGAGGTGCTGGCCGACCACGACGTGGTGTTCCTGGCGCTGCCGCACGGCCAGTCCGCCGCCGTCGCCGAGGCCCTCGGCCCGAACGTCCTGGTGGTCGACTGCGGCGCCGACTTCCGGCTCAAGGCCGCGGCCGACTGGGAGCAGTTCTACGGTTCCGCGCACGCCGGCACCTGGCCCTACGGCCTGCCCGAACTCCCCGGCCACCGGGCCGCGTTGAAGGGCAGCAACCGGATCGCCGTGCCCGGCTGCTACCCGACGGCCGTCACCCTGGCGCTGTACCCCGCCTACGCGGCGCAGCTCGCCGAACCGGAGGCCGTGGTGGTCGCCGCCTCCGGCACCTCCGGCGCCGGCAAGGCCGCCAAGCCGCACCTGCTGGGCAGCGAGGTGATGGGCAGCGTCAGCCCGTACGGCGTGGGCGGCGTCCACCGGCACACCCCGGAGATGGCGCAGAACCTCACCCCGGTCGCGGGCGAGCCGGTCACCGTCTCCTTCACCCCCACCCTGGTCCCGATGCCGCGCGGCATCCTCGCCACCTGCTCGGCCAAGGCCAGGCCGGGCGTGACCGCCGAGCAGCTGCGCGCGGCCTACGCCGAGGCGTTCGCGGACGAGCCCTTCGTCCACCTGCTGCCCGAGGGCCAGTGGCCGCAGACCAGCAGCGTCTACGGCGCCAACTCCGCCCTGGTCCAGGTCGCCCTGGACGCCACCGCCGGGCGGATCATCGCGATCAGCGCGATCGACAACCTCGTCAAGGGCACCGCCGGCGGCGCGGTGCAGAGCATGAACATCGCCCTCGGCCTGCCCGAGGAGCTGGGTCTTCCCGTGAACGGAGTCGCACCGTGAGCAACGGCAACAACGTGGGCGTGACCGCCGCCAAGGGTTTCCGCGCCGCCGGCGTGACGGCCGGCATCAAGGCCTCCGGCACCCCGGACCTCGCCCTGGTGGTCAACGACGGCCCCCTGCTCGCCGCGGCCGGCGTCTTCACCGCCAACCGGGTCAAGGCCGCGCCGGTGCTCTGGTCCGAGCAGGTCCTCAAGGGCGGGCAGGTCTCCGCCGTCGTCCTCAACTCCGGTGGCGCCAACGCCTGCACCGGCCCGCTGGGCTTCCAGGACACCCACGTCACCGCCGAGCGGGTCGCCGGGGAGCTGGAGCTCAACGCGGGCGAGGTCGCCGTCGCCTCCACCGGCCTGATCGGCGTCCGGCTGCCGATGGACGTCCTGCTGCCCGGCATCGCCCTGGCCGCCGGCGAGCTCAGCGCGACGGGCGGCGAGGCCGCCGCGATCGCCATCAAGACCACCGACACCGTGCACAAGACCGCCCAGGTCACCAGCCCGGCCGGCTGGACGGTCGGCGGCATGGCCAAGGGCGCGGGCATGCTCGCCCCGAGCCTCGCCACCATGCTGGTGGTGCTCACCACCGACGCCGTCGCCGACAGCGCCGACCTGGACGCCGCCCTGCGCGGCGCCACCCGCACCACCTTCGACCGGATCGACTCCGACGGCTGCATGTCGACCAACGACACCGTGCTGCTGCTCGCCTCCGGCGCCACCGGCACCACCCCGGACCCGGCCGAGTTCGCCGAGGCCGTCCGTACGGTCAGCGCCGACCTGGCCCGCCAGCTGATCGGCGACGCCGAGGGCGCGAGCAAGGACATCCGGATCGACGTCGCCGGTGCCGCCACCGAGGACGAGGCCGTCGAGGTCGCCCGGACGATCAGCCGCAACAACCTGCTCAAGTGCGCCGTCCACGGCGAGGACCCCAACTGGGGCCGGGTGCTGGCCGCGATCGGCACCACCTCCGCCGCCTTCGACCCCGACCGGCTGGACGTCGCCATCAACGGCGTCTGGGTCTGCCGGGACGGCGGCGTCGGTGAGGACCGCGACCTGGTGGACATGAAGGGCCGCGAGGTCGTGATCACCGCGAACCTCAACGCCGGCACCGCGAGCGCCTCGCTGTGGACCAACGACCTCACCGCCGACTACGTCCACGAGAACAGCGCCTACTCCACCTGAGCCGCGCCGTCCTCCCCCAGCCTTCGGCCGGGGGGACCCCCACTACGAGGGAATCCCGTGCAGATCGCACCCAAGGGCGAACAGGCCCGCAACAACACCGCGTTGCCCAAGGCCCTGACGCTGATCGAGGCGCTGCCGTGGCTGGAGCGCTTCCACGGCAAGACCGTCGTGATCAAGTTCGGCGGCAACGCCATGGTGGACGAGAGCCTCAAGGCGGCGTTCGCCCAGGACGTCGTGTTCCTGCGCTACGCGGGCCTGCACCCCGTCGTGGTGCACGGCGGCGGCCCGCAGATCAGCGCCCAGCTGGACAAGCTGGGCCTGGAGTCCAGCTTCACCAACGGCCTGCGGGTCACCACCCCGGAGACCATGGACGTGGTCCGGATGGTGCTGGCCGGCCAGGTGCAGCGCGAGCTGGTCGGCCTGCTCAACTCGCACGGCCCGTTCGCCGTCGGCATGACCGGTGAGGACGCGCACACCATGACGGCGGTCAAGCGCTACGCGGTGGTGGACGGCGAGCAGGTGGACATCGGCCTGGTCGGCGACATCGTCAACATCGAGGCGGGCGCGGTCAAGGCCCTGATCGCCGACGGCCGGATCCCGGTCATCTCCTCGATCGCGCGCGGCACCGACGGCCACGTCTACAACATCAACGCCGACACCGCGGCCTCGGCCGTCGCGGTCGCGCTCGGCGCCGAGATGCTCGTCGTCCTCACCGACGTCGAGGGCCTCTACAAGGACTGGCCGGACTCCGACGACGTGATCAGCCAGCTCACCGCGAGCGAGCTGGACGTGCTGCTGCCCGGCCTCGCCAGCGGCATGCTCCCCAAGATGGAGGGCTGCCTGCGCGCCGTCCGCTCCGGCGTGGGCACCGCCCGCGTCCTGGACGGCCGGGTGCAGCACAGCCTGCTGCTGGAGATCTTCACCGACGAGGGCATCGGCACGATGGTCGTGCCGGACGACGAACCGACCGTGACCGGGGGACTGGCATGACGCACAACGAGCAGTTGACCGAGCGGTGGCAGCACGCCTTCACGGACAACTACGGCACCCCCCGGATCCCGCTGGTGCGCGGCGAGGGCAGCAAGCTCTGGGACGCCGACGGCAAGGAGTACACCGACCTGCTGGCCGGCATCGCCGTCAACGCCCTGGGCACCGCCCACCCGGCCGTCGTCGAGGCGGTCGGCCGGCAGATCGCCACCCTCGGCCACGTCTCCAACCTCTTCATGGCCGAGCCGACCATCGCCCTCGCCGAGCGGCTGCTCGCGCTGGACGGCCGGCCGGGCGGCCGGGTGTTCTTCTGCAACTCCGGCGCCGAGGCCAACGAGGCCGCGTTCAAGATCAGCCGGCGGACCGGCCGCACCCACCTGGTCGCCCTCCAGGGCGCCTTCCACGGCCGGACCATGGGCGCCCTCGCGCTGACCGGCCAGCCCGCCAAGCAGGCACCGTTCCACCCGCTGCCCGGTGACGTCACCCACGTCCCGTTCGGCGACGTCGAGGCGCTGCGCGCGGCCGTCACCACCGAGACCGCGGCCGTCTTCCTGGAGCCGATCCAGGGCGAGAACGGCGCGATCCCGCTCCCGGACGGCTACCTCCGGGCCGCCCGCGAGATCACCCGGGCCACCGGCACCCTGCTCGTCCTGGACGAGATCCAGACCGGCGTCGGCCGCACCGGCCACTGGTTCGCCCACCAGGCCCACGAGGGCGTCGAGCCGGACGTGGTCACCCTGGCCAAGGCGCTCGGCGGCGGGCTGCCGATGGGGGCCACCCTCGCCTTCGGGCCGGCCGCCGACCTGCTCTCCCCGGGGCAGCACGGCACCACCTTCGGCGGCAACCCGGTGGCCGCCGCGGCCGGGCTCGCGGTGCTGGACACCATCGAGTCGGAGGGCCTGCTGGAGCACGTCCGCAAGCTCGGCGAGCGGCTGCGGGGCGGCGTCGAGGCGATCGGCGACCCGCTGGTCTCGCACGTGCGCGGGGCCGGGCTGCTGCTCGGCATCGTGCTCACCGAGCCGGTCGCGGCCCAGGTCCAGGCCGTCGCGCAGGAGGCGGGCTTCCTGGTCAACGCGGCCGTCCCGGACGCCGTCCGGCTGGCCCCGCCGCTGGTGCTGACCGAGCAGGAGGCGGACGCCTTCCTCGCGGCGCTGCCCGGTGTCCTCCGGACGGTGCGCGAGAACGCCCCGGCCGATGCGAGTTGACCGTCGTCCGGGAGAATAATCACATGACCGTTTCCCACTCCGGCCCCGCCGCCGGTCCGACGCCGCAGGTGCCCCAGACCCGCACGGCGCGCCACCGGCGGATCGTGGACCTGCTCACCCGCCAGCCCGTGCGCTCGCAGAGCCAGCTCGCCAAGCTGCTCGCCGACGACGGACTCGTGGTCACCCAGGCCACCCTCTCCCGGGACCTGGACGAGCTGGGCGCGGTCAAGATCCGCAACCGGGACGGCGCGCTGATCTACGCCGTCCCGGCGGAGGGCGGCGACCGCACGCCCCGGGCGCCGATGGGGGAGTCGGCCAGTGAGGGCCGGATGGCCCGGCTGGCCGGCGAGCTGATGGTCTCGGCGACGGCCTCCGGCAACCTGGTGGTGCTGCGCACCCCGCCGGGCGCCGCCCAGTTCCTGGCCTCGTCGATCGACCAGGCCGAGGTGTTCGAGATCATCGGCACCATCGCGGGCGACGACACCGTGCTGCTGATCAGCCGTGACCCGGCCGGCGGCCAGGCGCTCGCCGACCACCTCATGCAACTCGCCCAGGCGAAGGCGCAGTAGCGCCCGGCGCACACAAAACCCCGGCCGACGGATCCCCGTCCGGCCGGGGTTTTGTGTTCCATGCACCATCGTGCATACTTATGCCACCTACTGCACATGCATGAAGGAGCCCAGCGATGACCGCCCAGCAGTCCTCCGACGTCCGCCTCTGGGGCGCGCGCTTCGCCGACGGCCCGTCCGAGGCGCTGGCCAGGCTCTCCGCCTCGGTCCACTTCGACTGGCGCCTCGCGCCGTACGACATCGCCGGCTCCAAGGCCCACGCCCGGGTCCTGCACAAGGCCGGCCTGCTCTCCGACGACGAGCTCGCCGCCATGCTGGCCGGCCTCGACCGGCTGCTCGCCGACGTCGAGGCGGGCACCTTCACCGGCACCGTCGCCGACGAGGACGTCCACACCGCCCTGGAGCGCGGCCTGCTGGAGCGCCTCGGCGCCGACCTCGGCGGCAAGCTGCGGGCCGGCCGCTCGCGCAACGACCAGATCGCCACGCTGTTCCGGATGTACCTGCGGGACCACGCCAAGACCATCGGCGGCCTGCTGCTCGACCTCCAGCAGGCCCTGGTCGGCCTCGCCGAGGCGCACCCGGACACCGCCATGCCGGGCCGCACCCACCTCCAGCACGCCCAGCCGGTGCTCTTCGCCCACCACGTCCTCGCGCACGTGCAGGCCTTCGGCCGGGACGCCGAGCGGCTGCGCCAGTGGGACACCCGCACCGCCGTCTCGCCGTACGGCTCCGGGGCGCTGGCCGGCTCCTCGCTCGGCCTCGACCCGCAGGCCGTCGCCGCCGACCTCGGCTTCGAGGGCGGCTCGGTCGGCAACTCCATCGACGGCACGGCCTCGCGCGACTTCGTCGCCGAGTTCGCCTTCGTGACCGCGATGATCGGGATCAACCTCTCCCGGATCGCGGAGGAGGTGATCATCTGGAACACCAAGGAGTTCGGCTTCATCACGCTGCACGACGCCTTCTCCACCGGCTCCTCGATCATGCCGCAGAAGAAGAACCCGGACATCGCCGAGCTGGCCCGTGGCAAGTCCGGCCGCCTGATCGGCAACCTGACCGGCCTGCTGGCCACCCTCAAGGCGCTGCCGCTGGCCTACAACCGGGACCTCCAGGAGGACAAGGAGCCGGTCTTCGACTCCTGCGACACGCTGGAGGTGCTGCTGCCCGCGTTCACCGGGATGATGGCGACCCTCACCGTGCACCGGGAGCGGCTGGAGGAGCTGGCCCCGGCCGGCTTCTCGCTCGCCACCGACATCGCCGAGTGGCTGGTCAAGCAGGGCGTGCCGTTCCGGGTCGCGCACGAGGTGGCCGGCGCCTGCGTCAAGGCCTGCGAGGCCGAGGGCATCGAACTGTCCGACCTGACGGACGAGCAGTTCGCCGCGATCTCCGAGCACCTGACGCCCCAGGTGCGGTCGGTGCTCAGCGTGCACGGCGCCATCGCCTCCCGTGACGGGCGCGGCGGCACCGCCCCCTCCGCGGTCGCGGTCCAGTTCGCCGAGGTCAAGGCGGACCTGGCGCGGCAGCAGGAGTGGGTCCAGGGCTGACCCGCCGAGGGGCGCGGGAGGGGCGCGGCGGTCCGACCGGCGCGCCCCTCCGGCGTCCGCGCCCCGGCCCGGGCGTAACCGGCCCCGCTCCGGTGCGTCATGCACGGTGTGTGCACCACCCTTCCCCCCGTCCCCTCCGCCGAGGACGTCTACCTCGCCGAACGCCGCCGCCGCGTGGTCCGCGAGACCGTCGCCGCCCTGCCAGGCCGCTGCCCGCAACTGGTCGCCGCCCTAGCCGAGGACCCTCCGCCCACCTACCGCGAGCTCTCCGAGCGCCTCGGGATGCCCCGCGGCTCCATCGGGCCGACCCGCTCCCGCTGCCTCGCCTGCCTGCGTACGCTGCTCCATGCGGAGCGCTACCCGTGAGGCGAGGGGGTGACGCCGCCCGGGCCCGTTCCCCGCGCCGGCCGCCCCCGCCGTCGGGGCGTGACCCTCGCCACGTCCGGCCCCGCGAAGGTTGAGCGGAGCTGACACCCGGGTAGAGCGCTGGCGAACGCAGCCCTTGACGAGGGCGCGATCACTCGGATACTGAGCGTGAGCGCGTCACCCTCTGCGCGCCGGCACGACCGACTGGGGAGGCCCCTCCACATGGGCATGAGCGTGATCATCTCGGCCGCTGAGGCCGAGGACGCGGAGCAGATCCTCAAGCTCCAGTACCTCGGCTACCAGCCCGAGGCCGAGCTGTACGGCGACTGGGCGATCAAGCCCCTGACACAGAGCCTGGAGAGCCTGCGCGCCGAACTGGCCGAACGGCACTTCCTGGTCGCCCGGCTGGGCGACGAGGTGGTCGGCACCGTCCGCGGCCACGTCGACGAGGACGGCGTCGCCCGGATAGGGCGCCTGGTCGTCCACCCGAGGATGCAGCGCCACGGCCTCGGCGGCCGGCTGCTGGACGCGCTGGAGCGCCGGCTGGCCGAGGAGGGGCCGGTCTCCGGCTACCGCCTGTTCACCGGCCACCGCAGCCTCGGCAACCTGCGGCTGTACGCTCGGCAGGGCTACCGGCAGACCCGGGTCGAGCAGGTCGACAACCGGCTGAGCCTCGTCCACCTGGAGAAGCCCGTCGCCCCCGCGCTCGCCGCGACGGCCTGAGCGCGCGGCCCCGCCGCCTCGCGCCCCGTGCTCGGCGCCGCCACCATCCGGATGGTCCGGTGGCGGCGCCGAGTCGTATCGTCCCAGGTCAGAGCCGTTCATGTCCGCATTGCGGACAGCCTCGACAAATAATTGGGCGTACTCCGACCCATCTGTTTTACTGGCTCACATGACTGCGACGACGAACTGGACCCCCACCGGCACGCTGCCGGCAGGTGAGCGTGCCATGTGTCGTCGAATGTGTCACCGCTGAGGGCCACCGCCCCCGGCACCCCTCCGAGGGTGCCCTCCCCTCGCGCCCCGAAGCGAGACTCCGGTGCCGCTCCCGCCTGTGCGAGCGTGCCCCTCCTCCCGTACCCCCCACCCCGTCGTGCCCGCCCGCCCGCGGGCCGGTGACTCGTAAGGGCCACGCCGTCGCGCGGCCCGGCCGTCCAGCGGCCACGATCAAGGGGTGGCAGGTCCGGATCCCCCTGGCGAAGCGCCGTGAGAAGCCGCCGACCGAAACCCGGTCGGGCGGTCGACCAACGCCGCCCGCCCCCGACCCACGGAAGCAGCTGTGATCACCACCACGGACCTCACGAAGGTCTACCGCTCCCGAGGCCGCGAGGTGACCGCCCTCGCCGGTGTCGACCTGCACGTCCGCCCGGGCGAGGTCTACGGCGTCGTCGGCACCAGCGGTGCCGGCAAGTCCACCCTCATCCGCTGCGTGAACATGCTGGAGCGCCCGAGTTCCGGCACGGTCACCGTGGACGGGGTCGAACTCACCGCGCTGTCCGGCGGCGAGAACCGCGCCGGACGGGAGCTGCGCGAGGCACGCCGCCGGATCGGCATGGTCTTCCAGCACTTCAACCTGCTGTCCTCGCGGACCGTGCAGCAGAACGTCGAACTCCCGCTGGAGATCATCGGCCTGGACCGCACCCAGCGCCGCCGCAAGGCCGCCGAGCTGCTCGACCTGGTCGGCCTCGGCGACAAGGCCCGCAGCTACCCCAACCAGCTCTCCGGCGGCCAGAAGCAGCGCGTCGGCATCGCCCGCGCCCTGGCCGGCGACCCCAAGGTGCTGCTCTCCGACGAGGCCACCTCGGCGCTCGACCCGGAGACCACCCGCTCGATCCTCAAGCTGCTGCGCGAGCTCAACCAGCAGCTCGGCCTCACCGTCCTGCTGATCACCCACGAGATGGACGTCATCAAGTCCGTCTGCGACTCCGCCGCCCTGATGCGCGGCGGACGGGTGGTCGAGTCCGGCAAGCTCACCGACCTGCTCGCCGAGCCCGGCTCCGAGCTGGCCCGCGAGCTGTTCCCGCTCAGCGAGTTCGGCACCGGCCACCCCGGCTCCACCGTGCTGGAGATCACCTTCCAGGGCGACACCTCGGCCCAGCCGTTCGTCTCCCAGCTGGCCCGCACCTACCAGATCGACATCAACATCCTGGGCGCCGCCGTGGAGACCATCGCCGGCCGGATGGTCGGCCGGATGCGGGTCGAGCTGACCGGCGGCCACCAGGACAACGTGGTGCCGATCGGCTACCTGCGCGAGCAGGGCCTCCAGGTGGACGTGATCGGCGCGGCGAACGGAGCGGTGGCATGACCTGGGACCAGATGCAGGAGCTGATGTGGCCCGCCACCCAGGAGACCTTCCAGATGGTCGGGGTGTCCGCGGCCGTCACGGTGCTGCTCGGCCTGCCGCTGGGCGTCCTGCTGGTGCTCACCGACAAGGGCGGCCTGCTGGCCAACCGGGTCGTCAACAAGGCCATCGGCTTCGTGGTGAACATCGCCCGCTCGGTGCCCTTCATCATCCTGATGATCGCGCTGATCTCCTTCACCCGTTGGCTGGTCGGCACCTCGATCGGCTGGCAGGCGGCGACCGTGCCGCTGACCATCGGCGCCATCCCGTTCTTCGCCCGCCTGGTCGAGACCTCCGTCCGTGAGGTCGACCGCGGCCTGGTCGAGGCGGTCCAGTCGATGGGCGGCAGCACCTGGACGATCGTCCGCAAGACCCTGCTGCCCGAGGCGCTGCCCGGCATCGTGGCCTCCGTCACCACCACGGTCATCACGCTGGTCAGCTACTCCGCGATGGCCGGCACGGTCGGCGGCGGCGGCCTCGGCACCCTCGCCGTCAACTACGGCTACCAGCGCTTCGAGACCGCCTTCATGTGGGTGATCGTGGCCGAGCTGGTGATCATCGTCACCGCCGTCCAGCTGATCGGCGACTTCGCCGTCAACCGCCTCGCCCACCGCGGCCGCTCCGGCGGCCGGACCCGGCTGCTCGGCCGCACCCCGACGACTCCCGACCAGGACCTCGTCGCCTCCTAGACCTCCCCCGTCCGACCCCGGACGCGGCTCCCCGCAACACGCAGAAAGGCACTTTTCGTGCGCAACTCGCTGAAGTTCACCACCGCCCTGGTCACCGCCGGCCTCGCCCTCTCGCTGGCCGCCTGCGGCAGCTCGGGGTCCTCCTCCTCGGACCCGAACGCGCCGCTCAAGGTCGTCGCCAGTCCGACCCCGCACGGGCAGATCCTCAAGTACGTCAAGGACAACCTCGCGGCCAAGGCGGGCCTCAAGCTGGACATCAAGGAGGTCACCGACTACGTGACCCCCAACACGGCGGTGCAGGACGGTTCGGCCGACGCCAACTACTTCCAGCACGTCCCGTACCTGGAGGACTTCAACAAGAAGCACGGCACGGACATCGTGTCGGTGGAGGCCGTGCACCTGGAGCCGCTGGGCCTCTACTCCAAGAAGGTCAAGGCGATCACCGACCTGCCGGACGGCGCCACCATCGGCCTGCCGAACGACGCCACCAACGAGGGCCGCGCGCTCAAGCTGCTCGCCGACAACAAGCTCATCACCCTCAAGGACGGCGTCACCACCACGGCCACCCCGGCCGACGTGACCGGCAACCCGAAGAACTTCAAGTGGAAGGAACTGGAGGCCGCCCAGCTGCCCCGCTCGGTCTCCGACCTCGACGCCGCCGTCATCAACGGCAACTACGCGATCGACTCCGGCCTGAAGCCGGCCACCGACGCGCTGGTGCTGGAGAAGGCCGAGGGCAACCCGTACGCCAACATCCTCGCCGTCAAGAAGGGCAAGGAGAACGACCCGCGGGTCAAGAAGCTCGCCGAGCTGCTGCACTCCGACGAGGTCAAGAAGTACATCAACGACACCTTCCAGGGCTCGGTCATCCCGGCCTTCTGACCGACGCCGCTGCCGTGACGGCACGCACCGGACGCCCGACCGGGCCCCCGCCGCACCTCGGCGGGGGCCCGGTCGGGCAGTATGCATCCGGGGCACCCCGGGCGACGGCGTTCTGACGCACCGTCGAGCGGGCGGCGCACCGCATGGCACCCGGAGCGCGCCGGAGGCGTACGGTGTTGTGTTCACGACCCGGCGAGGAGAGACGGCATGGCAGCGAGCTTCCCCGAGACCGCCATCAGCACCGAACGGCTGCTGCTGCGGCCCCTTGCGGAGGACGACGCCCCCGGCCTGGCCACGATGATGGCCGACGAGCTGGTCATGGCCTGGACGGACCTCCCGCACCCCTTCACCGAGGCGTACGCGGCCGAGCTCGCCCGCACCCTCGCGCCCGCCCACCGGGCCGCCGGACGCGGCATCGTCTTCGCCGTCACCGAACACCTGACCCAGCGCCTGGTCGGCCTGGTCGAGCTGCGCAACACCGACTGGCGGCTGCGCAGCACCGAGATCTCCTACGTCACCGCCGCCTGGGCGCGCGGCGAGGGCTACGCCCCGGAGGCGGTCCTCGGCGTCGCCCAGTGGCTGTTCGAGGACCGCGGCTTCCTGCGCCTGGAGATGCGCACCGCCGCCGGGAACACCGCCGCCCAGCAGGTCGCCCAGAAGATCGGCGGCATCAGCGAGGGCGTGCTGCGCAGCGCCTGGATAGTGCGCGGGGAGTCCGGCGAGGTCGTCGGGGCGCCTCCGCGCGGCCTGGCCGGCGTCGAGAGCCGGAGCGACCTCATCCTGTGGAGCCTGCTCCCGGAGGACATGGAGTCGCCCGAACCGCACCTCGGCAGCCACCCCGGCGAACACCGCTACGTGCTGCGCGACTGAGCGGGCGCGCCCGGAGCGGGTGTGTCCGGGCCGGGGTGTGTCCGAGGCAGGTGCGTCCGGGCGTCCGTCCGAGGCAGGTGCGTTCGAGGCGGGTGTGTTCCGGGCGGGTGTGTCCTGACCGCCGCCGGCCGCCGGTCCGCCACGGACATGTGTGCGAGATGTCGGCCTCCGGGGGATCACACCCGGTAGCCTCTGACCGGCGCCGTGCGACGGCGCACGAGTGGTGCACCGAGTCGAGGGGGAACGGCCGCAGATGGCTGACCGGATCACGGTCATCGGGTGGGACGGCACGCCGCTGACCGAGGCCGCCGGCGCGGCCCTCGCCGCGGCGACCCTGGTGGCCGGAGCCCCCTACCAACTGAGCGCCCTCCCGGTGCCGGAGGCCGCCGAGCGGATCGCCCTCGGCGACATCCGGCAGGCCGCCCGCAGGATCGCCGAGCACCGCGGCGCCGCCGTCGTGGTCGCCGAGGGCGACCCGGGCTTCTTCGGCGTGGTGCGCACCCTGCGCCGCCCCGAGTACGGCCTCGAACTGGAAGTGCTGCCCGCCGTCTCCTCCGTCGCCACCGCCTTCGCCCGGGCCGGCATGCCCTGGGAGGACGCCCAGGTGGTCAGCGCCCACGGCGGGCGGCTGCGCCGGGCGGCCAACATCTGCCGGGCCCATCCCAAGGTCGCGGTGCTCACCGCCCCGGGCGCCGGGCCCGCCGAACTCGCCCTGATGCTGCGCGGGGTGCACCGGACCTTCGTGGTCTGCGAGGCCCTCGGCACCTCGGAGGAGGACGTCACCGTCCTCACCTCCGACCGGATCGCCGACCACGTGTGGCGCGACCCCAACGTGGTGCTGGTGATCGGCGGCGCGGCCCAGGCCGGCCCGGTCGACCAGGCGGCCGGCTGGCTGGCCGGGCGCCCGGTCGGCTACCCCGGCGCGGAACGCGGCTGGGCGCTCCCCGGTGACGCCTACGCGGGCGCCGGGCGCACGGGTGGTGAAACGGGCGCGTCGGACGTGCTCCCGGCGCACGTACGCGCCCTGGTGCTGGCCCGGCTGGGCGCACGCCCCGGGGACCTGGTCTGGTCGGTCGGCGCGGGCAGCGGCGCCCTCGCGGTGGAGGCGGCCCGGTTCGGCGCCGCCGTCGTCGCGGTGGAGGGCTCCCGCTCGGCCTGCGCCCGGCTGACCGTCAACGCCCGCCGCTACGGCGTCGAGGTGGAGGCCGTGTACGGGAGCGGCCCCGAGGTGCTGGGCGGCCTGCCGGAGCCGGACGCGGCGGTGGTCGAGTCCGGTGACCCGGAGCTGGTGCGCGCGGTGCTGGCCCGCAAACCGGAGCGCTTCGTCGCCCTGCCCAGGACCTTCGCCGAGGCCGAGGAGGTCCGCCGGGCGATCGCCGAGGCGGGCTACCGGGCGGACGGTGAACTGCTCCAGTCCACCCCGCTGCGGTCCGCGGGGGAGGCCGGCGGGCTGGGGCTGGGGCTGGGAGCGGGCGGAAGCGGCGCGCTGGTGCTCTGGGGTGAGCAGATCGTGTGAAGGCCTCGGGCGCGCACCGGGGCGTACGGTGGCGCGGACGGTGACGGGGACGGTGATCCAGGTCGCATCCGGACACCGATTCGAGAGGTGACCGCGCCGGGCCGGTAGTGTGACGTCCTGGGCGGCTGCGGCGTAGGCGACCCACCCGATTAGGTCGGTTTGTCACCTTTTTGACGCGGTGCAACTCGGTTTTGCTCGGAGTGTGGGCAATTCGACGGGCCTCGTGCCGGACCTGGAGAATGCCGTAGGGTCCGGTGCGGTCGTGCCGGTTGCTCCGGGTTGTCGTTGTTTCAGACGATGTGCCGTCCCGTACGGACGGTGCGCCGGGCCGGGGTGCCACAGTGCGCCGGATGGACTTGGGCCGCAGCGCCACGGCGCGGCGGCCGCGTGTGGTTGAGGGGCGGGTCGGTCGCAGGCCCGGCCCGTGCGGATGGGCGCTGCGGTCGGTGATCGTGTGTCGCCAAGGGCGCGGCAGCGGCCTGGAAGGAGCTTTGACAATGACCGATGGCGGCCACGTCCCGGGCGAGGGACTGCCGGAGCACCTGAACGCCGGGCCCGACCCGCTCGGCGGACCGGAGGGCGTCGCGGGCGTTGCACCCCTCCAGGGCGTCGCGACCGACGGCGGGGTGATCCCGAACCAGGCGGCCCCGATCGGCGGCCTGCCCGGCGCGGTGCCCCCGGGGGCCGGCGGCATCCCGCCGCAGGGCCAGTCCGGCTACGCCCCCGGCGTTGCGGCGACCGGCCTCCCCGGCGAGGGCTGGGCCGTCGACCAGGGCGCCCCGCGCCCGGCCTTCCACTTCCTCGACCAGCCCGACGCACCGGACGGCCTGGACGACGATGACGACGTGCTGCTGATGCCGGGCCCGCAGGGCTCCTGGGGCGAGCCGATGGCGTCCGTCCCGGTCGAGCCGGCGCCGCTCGCGCCGCACCAGGAGGGCACGCCGGTCGAGCCGTCCTGGCCGCCGGTGGACCCGCCGGTGCTCGGCGGCGAGTACCTCCAGCAGCAGCCCGTCCAGGTGCAGCCGCAGACGCAGCAGCCGATGACGCAGGCTCAGCCGCCGCGCCGCCCGCTGCACGCCGGCCCGCCGATCCCGGACCCGTCGCTGATGACCGGCCACGTGCCGGTCCGCTCGCTGGCCGACCGCGGCCCGTCGCAGGGCGGCACGCCCGCGCACGGCATCCCGGTCGTCGGCCGGCCGCCGATGGCCGAGGCCGCCGCCCCGGCGCAGGCCGGCCTGCCGCAGGCCGCTCCGACGGCGCAGGCCGCGCCGGTCGCCCCCGTGGCTCCGGTGGCCCCCGCGGCTCCGGTGGCGGAGGGGCAGGTGCCGCTCGCGCACGACGGTCGGCAGCTGGTGCAGGTGCCCCTGGCCTCGCCGCCGATGGAGTCCCTGCTCGGCGTCGAGACGGTCGGGGCGATCGAGGTCATCGAGGTCATCGAGCTTCCGGGGGCGGTCCACGCCCTGGCGGGTACTCAGCCGGCCCCGGCCCCGGCCGCGGCCCCGGCCGCGGCAGCGCCCGAGGCCGTCACGGAGGCCGCCGCCGTCGCGCCGCAGGCCGTCGTGGCCGAGCAGGGCGTCGAGCCGGTCGCCGAAGCCGTCGCCGAGGTCGTCGCCGAGGTCGTTGTCGAGGCCGTCGTCGAACAGGGTGTCGAGCAGGCCCCGGCCGAGGCACCCGCCGAGGCCGTCGCCGTCGAACCCGCTGTCGCCGAGGGCGCCGAGGGCGCCGAGGGCACCGCCGGGGAGGGCGCCGTCGACGGTGCTGTCGCCGAGGGTGCCGAGGCCGCCGCCCCGGCCGGTCAGCCGCGCCGGATCTCCGCCTTCCTGGCCGCGCCCACCCCGCACGGCCTGCCCAAGGTCCAGCCGGCCGAGCAGGCCCCGGCCGCCGAGGTGGCGGCGCCTCAGCAGCCCGCGCCCATAGCGGCCACCGACGTGCCGCAGGCCGCCGAGGGCGCCGAGCCCGTCGCGGCCGCTGCCGTCGCCGCCGAGCCGGTCCAGGGCGTCGAGCCCGTGGAGTCCGGTGAGTCCGTGCCGGAGGCCGTCGCGGAGCCGGTCGCCGAGACCGCCGCCGGTACCGGCGAGATGCCGTCCGGCCAGGTCGTCGGCGAGCCCGCCGCGGAGGCCGGGCAGCCGCAGGAGGCCGTGACCGCCGAGAGCCCGGCGGAGGTGCCCGCCGAGCAGGCTTCGGCCGAGCAGCCCGTCGAGGCCGGGCCGACCGCCGAGGCGGCGCAGCCGGCCGACGCCGTCGCGCAGGACGCGGAGCAGCAGCCCGCGGCCGAGGCGGCCGAGGTTGCCGTCGAGCAGCCCGCCGTGGGCCCGGAGGCCGGGACCCCGGCGCAGGACCCGGTCGAGCAGGCCGCGGCCGGGACGCCCGTCGAGGCCGCGCCCGAGGCCGTTGCCGTTGCCGAGCCCGTCGTCGGCGAGCCCGTCGCCGTCGAGCCCGTCGCCGCCGAGGCCGGCGAGGGTGAGACCGCGAGCGCCGAGCCGGTCCAGGAGCAGGCCCCCGAGGCCCCCGCCGCCGAGGACGGGCAGACCGAGCAGCCCGCCGAGCAGCCCGCGGCCGAGGAGCCCGCCGCGGACCGGCCCGTCGAGCAGCCCGCCGCCGAAGAGGCCGCCGCCGCGGAGCCGTCCGAAGCCCCGTCGGAGGAGCAGCAGTCCGCGGAGCAGCCCGTCGAGCAGCCCGCCGCCGGGGAGGCCGCCGCCGAGGAGCCCGTCGAGGAGCCCGCCGAGCCGCGCGGCCCGGCCGCCCCCGGTTACGACGAGGTCGGTCGCGAGGCCGTCCACCAGGTGATCCGCGAGCGCCGCGACATCCGCAACGGCTTCCGCCCGGACCCGATCCCGCACGAGGTGCTGATCCGCGTCCTGGAGGCCGCCCACACCGCGCCCAGCGTCGGCTACTCGCAGCCCTGGGACTTCGTGGTGATCCGTTCGGCGAAGACCCGCCGGCGGATGCACGCCCTGGCCGAGCGCCAGCGCGAGTCGTACGCGGACTCGCTGCCCAAGGGCCGGGCCAAGCAGTTCAAGGAAATCAAGATCGAGGCCATCCTCGAGACCCCGGTCAACATCGTGGTGACCGCCGACCGCACCCGTGGCGGCCGGCACACCCTGGGCCGGCACACCCAGCCGCAGATGGCCCCGTACTCGGCGGCCCTGGCCGTCGAGAACCTGTGGCTGGCGGCCCGGGCCGAGGGCCTGGGCGTCGGCTGGGTGAGCTTCTTCGACGACGAGGAGCTGGTCCGGGAGCTCGGCCTGCCCGAGCACCTGGAGGTCGTCGCCTACCTGTGCGTCGGCTTCGTCGACTCCTTCCCGGACGAGCCCGAGCTGGAGCAGCAGGGCTGGGCGAAGAAGCGCCCGCTGTCCTGGGTCGTCCACGAGGAGCAGTACGGCAACCGCGCGCTGCCCGGCGAGGAGCCGCAGAGCCTGCTCGCCGACACCCTGCGCGGCATCCGTCCGCTGGACGCCAAGGCGCTCGGCGAGGCGTGGGACCGGCAGAAGCGGATGACCAAGCCGGCCGGTTCGCTCGGCATGCTGGAGATCATCTCCGCCCAGCTGTGCGGCCTGTCCCGCAAGTGCCCGCCGCCGCTGCCGGAGCCCGCCTGTGTGGCGATCTTCGCCGGCGACCACGGCGTGCACGCCCAGGGCGTCAGCCCGTGGCCGCAGGAGGTGACCGCCCAGATGGTCGGGAACTTCCTGGCCGGCGGCGCGGTGATCAACTCCTTCGCGAAGCAGATCGGCACCGAGGTCTGCGTGGTCGACGTCGGCGTGGCCGCCGAGCTGCCGGACGCCGTCCAGCAGGGCCGCGCCACCGGGCTGCTGCCGCGCAAGGTCCGCCCGGGCACCGCCGACATGACCCAGGGTCCGGCGATGACCCGCGAGGAGGCCCTCAAGGCCATCGAGGTCGGCATCGAGACCGCCCGCGACCTGGTCGCGGCGGGCAACAAGGCGCTGGTCACCGGCGACATGGGCATCGCCAACACCACCGCCTCGGCGGCCCTGATCTCGGTGTTCACCGGCCTCGACCCGGCCGAGGTCACCGGTCGCGGCACCGGTATCGACGACGAGACCCACGCCCGCAAGATCGAGGTCATCCGGGCCGCGCTGGCGCTGCACCGGCCCGACCCGAGCGACCCGGTCGGCGTCCTCGCCGCCGTCGGCGGCCTGGAGCACGCGGCCCTCGCGGGCTTCCTGCTGGGCGCCGCCTCGCTGCGCACCCCGGTGATCCTGGACGGTGTCATCGCCGGTTCGGCCGCGCTGGCCGCCAAGGCGATCGCCCCCGAGGTGCTGGCGGCCTGCATCGCCGGCCACCGCTCCGCCGAGCCCGGCCACCAGGCCGCGCTGGCGAAGCTCGGCCTGCGTCCGCTCATCGACCTGGACCTTCGCCTCGGCGAGGGCACCGGTGCCTTGCTGGCCCTGCCGCTGGTGCAGAGCGCGGCCCGGGCGATGCACGATGTAGCCACCTTCGATTCCGCCGGGGTCACCGAGAAGGCCTGACGCGCACCTCGTCACCGCTCCGCGGACCGGCCCGAGGGCGCGCCGGTCCGCGGAGCGGTGTCTCGCCGTACCGTCCCCACACCCTCATTTTCCGATCAGGAGCACCGCCGATGACCGCGCCCACCCCGCACCCGAGCACCGAGGGCCGCACTCCGTACCCGGTCGGCCTGCTGCTGGCCGGCCGTCGCGTCGTCGTGGTCGGCGGCGGCCAGGTCGCCCAGCGGCGGCTGCCCGCGCTGATCGCCACCGGCGCCGAGCTCCACCTGATAGCTCCGGTCACCACCCCGGCCGTCCAGGCGATGGCGGACGCCGGTGAGCTGACCTGGCACGCCCGTCCGTACCGGGACGGCGACCTGGCCGACACCTGGTACGTGCTGGTCGCCACCGACGACCCGGCCGTCAACGCGGCCGTCAGCGCCGAGGCCGAGCGCGGGCGGGTGTTCTGCTCCCGCAGCGACGACGCCTCCGCCGCCACCGCCTGGACCCCGGCCAGCGGACGCGACGCGGGTGCCACCGTGGCCGTCCTCACCGGCGACCCTCGGCACTCCGCCGCCCTGCGCGACGCCATCGTGGACGGTCTGCGGGACGGCTCGCTGGCCGCCCGCCAGTACCGCTCGCACGGCGCCGGTGTCGCCCTGGTCGGCGGCGGCCCGGGGGACCCGGACCTGATCACCGTGCGCGGCCGCCGCCTGCTCGCGGACGCCGACGTGGTGGTCGCCGACCGCCTGGCCCCGCGCGAGCTGCTCGCCGAGCTGCCCGAGCACGTCGAGGTGATCGACGCCTCCAAGATCCCGTACGGCCGGTTCATGGCCCAGGAGGCGATCAATCGCACGCTGATCGAGCACGCCAAGGCCGGCAAGTTCGTGGTCAGGCTCAAGGGCGGCGACCCGTACGTCTTCGGCCGCGGCGGCGAGGAGCTGCTGGCCTGCGCCGAGGCCGGTCTGCCGGTCACCGTCGTGCCGGGGATCTCCAGTTCGATCAGTGTCCCCGCCTCGGCCGGCGTTCCGGTCACCCACCGCGGCATGACGCACGAGTTCACGGTGATCTCGGGCCACGTCGGCCCGGACGACGAGCGCTCGCTGACCAACTGGGAGGCCGCCGCCCGGATGAGCGGCACCCTGGTGCTGCTGATGGCCGTGGACAAGATCGGCGCGATCGCCGCCCGGCTGGTCGAGTACGGCCGGTCCGCGGACACCCCGGTCGCGATCGTCCAGGAGGGCACCACGGCCGCCCAGCGCCGGGTGGACGCCACCCTGGGCACCGTCGCCGCGGTGGTGGAGGCCGAGGGCGTCAAGCCGCCGGCGGTCATCGTGGTCGGCGACGTCGTCAACGTCCTGGCCGCCGCCTTCCGGCCGTAGGCCGTCCCGGCGCGGGAAGTCGGCCGGTCCGACCTCCCGCGCCAGCACAGCCCGCGCCAGCACAGCCCGGACCGGCTACTCCAGCGGCTGCTCCGTCCAGATCACCTTCCCGGTCGCCGTGTAGCGCGTCCCCCAGCGGTCCGCGAACTGCGCGACCAGGAACAGCCCGCGCCCGCCCTCGTCCTCGGTCGCCGCGTACCGCAGGTGCGGCGAGGTGCTGCTGCCGTCCGACACCTCGCAGATCAGTGCCCGGTCCCGTAGCAGTCGCACCCGGATCGGCCCGGAGCCGTACCGGATCGCGTTGGTCACCAGCTCGCTCAGGATCAGCTCGGTGACGAACGCGGCCTCGTCCAGCCCCCAGGACTCCAGCCGCCGGGCCACCTCCGCCCGGACGGCCCCCACCGCCGCCGGGTCGGACGGCACCTCCCACTCCGCCACCTGGTCCGGCGACAGCACCCTGGTCCGCGCCACCAGCAGCGCGATGTCGTCCTGCGGACGCTCCGGCAGCATCGCCCCGAGGACGTCCGCACAGGTCTGCTCGGGCGTGCGCGGCGGACCGGCCAGCGCGGACCGCAGCAGCTCCAGCCCCTCGTCGATGTCCCGCTCGCGGTCCTCGACCAGCCCGTCCGTGTACAGCACCAGCCGGCTGCCCTCCGCCAGCTCCAGCTCGGCGGTCTCGAACGGCAGCACCGCCAGCCCCAGCGGCGGCCCGGTCGGCAGCTCCGGGAACACCACCCGGCCCTGCGGGTCCACCACGGCCGGCGGCGGATGCCCGGCGGTGGCCAGCGTGCAGCGCCGCGCCACCGGGTCGTAGATCGCGTACAGGCAGGTCGCCCCGGTCAGCCCGGCGCTCTCGCCGCTCGCCGCCTCGTCCTGGTCGATCCGGTTGACCAGCTCGTCCAGGTGCCCCAGCAGCTCGTCCGGCGGCAGGTCCAGGGTGGAGAAGTTGTGGATCGCCGTCCGCAGCCGGCCCATCGTCGCCGCCGCGTGCAGCCCGTGCCCGACCACGTCCCCGACCACCAGCGCCACCCGCGCCCCCGGCAGCGGGATCACGTCGAACCAGTCCCCGCCCACCCCGGCCTGGGCGGGCAGGTACCGGTGCGCCACGTCCAGCGCGTTCTGCGCCGGCAGGTTGCGCGGCAGCAGGCTGTGCTGCAGCGTCACCGCCATCGCGTGCTCCCGGGTGTAGCGGCGGGCGTTGTCGATGCACACCGCGGCGTGCGACACCAGCTCTTCGGCCAGCGCCAGGTCGTCCGTCTCGAACGGCTCCGCCCGCTGCGCCCGCCAGAACCGGGCCACCCCCAGCAGCACCCCGCGCGCCCGCAGCGGCACCCGCACCAGCGAGTGCACCCCGTACGCCAGGATCCGGGTCGACCGCTCCGGGTCCTGCTCCCGCCACCGCCGGGCCTGCGACAGGTCGGGTTCCAGGCCCGGCTCCCCGCTGTGCAGCGCCCCGGCCAGCGGCGTCTCGGGCACCACGTCCAGCACCGTGCCGACCGCGTGGAACGGCGCGTCGTCCCGGACGCCCGCCACCGCCGTACGCCGCATCCGTCCCGGTGACGAGCCCGGCGGCGGCTCCTCGCCCGCCAGGACCTGCTCCGCGAGGTCCACCGTGACGAAGTCCGCGAACCGGGGCACCGCGACCTGCGCCAGCTCCTCGGCCGTCCGCGTCACGTCCAGCGTGCTGCCCACCGACACCCCGGCGTCGTACAGCAGCCGCAGCCTCCGCTGGGCGCCCTCGGCCCGGCCGGACAGCGCCAGCAGCTCGGTGGAGTCACGCAGCGTGGCGACGCACCCGGGCGGGCCGCCCGCCTGGTCGGTCAGCCGGACGTTCACCGCCAGCAGCCGCTCCCCGGACATCACGATCTCGTCGGTCACCTGACGGTTGGCGGTCAGCAGTTCCAGCGGCGCCGGCTCCAGGCCCAGCCCGGCCACCGGGCGGCCCTCGGCGTCCGGCGGCAGGTCCAGCAGCCGGCGCGCCTCGTCATTGCAGAGCAGCAGCCGCCCGTCCCCGCCGACGATCATGACGCCCTCGCGCACCGCGTGCAGCACGGCCGCGTGGTGCTCGTACATCCGTGTCATCTCGATCGGGCCCAGGCCGCGGGTCTGCCGCCGCAGCCGGCGGCTGATCAGCGCCGTGCCGAGGGTGGCCAGCCCGATCGCGCCCGCCGCCGTGCCCAGCACCACCGGCAGCTGGCGCTCGCTCGCCGTGCTGACGTTCGCCAGCGTGACGCCCGCCGAGACCAGCCCGACCACCTGGCCGTCCGGCGCGTACACCGGGACGATCGCCTGCACCAGCGGGCCGAGCGTGCCCGTGACGTGCTCGGTCACCACCTGGCCCTGCAGCGCGGGCTGGTAGTTCCCGACGAACTTCTGGCCGATCCGGGCCGGGTTCGGATGGGTGTAGCGGATGCCCTGGTTGTTCAGGACGACGATGAAGTCCACGCCCGAGGCGATCCGCGCGGACTGCGCCTTCGGCTGGAGGACGGCGGTCGGGTCGGGGGAGCGGAGCGCGTCGACCATGCCCGGGGAGTTGGCGAAGGACTGGGCGACCGCCACAGACCGGTTGCGGGCCTCGTGGTCGGCGTCGTTGTGCGACTGCACCACCAGCGCCACCACGGCCGCCGCCACCAGCAGCAGCACGACCAGGATCTGCAGCGCGAACACCTGCCCGGCCACCGACCGGTGCCACACCGACCACCCCCGCATCGCGCGCGGCAGCTGTGGCCGACCGCGTGGGCGGCCACCGGAGGAGCCGGCGGAGCCAGTGGCGCCAGAGGCCGACGGAGCCCAGGATCGACCCGGATAACGGGCCATACGGTCATATTTGCACTCAGACCAGCCGGGGACCACCCCGTCCCCGCGGCCGTTTGGCCTTCCCCGCCCCGGCTTGGCAAGATCGCAGGGTGTCCGAACCCAGCACCGTCTCCGACCCCGCCGACCCCCGCCTCGCCGACTACACCGGCCTCACCGACGTCGAACTGCGCCGCCGCCGCGAACCCGCCGAGGGCCTGTTCATCGCCGAGGGCGAGAAGGTCATCCGCCGCGCCCTCGCCGCCGGCTACCGGATGCGGTCGATGCTGCTCACCGCCAAGTGGCTGGACGTGATGGCCGACGTCATCGCCGAGGCCGACGCCCCGGTCCACGTGGTCGAGCCCGGCCTCGCCGAAGCCGTCACCGGCTACCACGTCCACCGCGGCGCGCTCGCCTCCATGGAGCGCAAGCCCCTCCCGGACGCCGCGGACGTCCTGGCCGGCGCCCGCCGGGTCGCGGTCCTGGAGGGCCTGGTCGACCACACCAACCTCGGGGCCATCTTCCGCAGCGCCGCGGCCCTCGGGATGGACGCCGTCCTGCTCTCGCCGGACTGCGCCGACCCGCTCTACCGGCGCGCCGTCAAGGTCTCGATGGGCGCCGTCTTCGCGGTCCCGTACGCCCGGCTCGACCCCTGGCCCGCCGCCCTGGACACCGTCCGCGAGGCCGGCTTCACGCTCCTCGCCCTCACCCCCGCCGACGGCGCCGTCGACCTCTCCGCCCTCACGCCGCACCGCCTCCCCAAGGCCGCGCTCATGCTCGGCGCCGAAGGCGACGGCCTCACCCGCCGGGCCATCGCCGCCGCCGACCACCCGGTCCGCATCCCGATGGCCCACGGCATCGACTCGCTCAACGTGGGCGCGGCGGCGGCGGTGGCGTTCTACGCCGTCACCACTCCCGCTTCCTGACCCGGGCTCCGGCGTCGCCGCTCGGCCGCCCGCCACCCGTTCCGCCGGCGTGGGAAGTCGGCCGGTCCGACGTCCCGCGCCGTGACCGGATGCCGCCGACCCGCCCGGGTCAGCCCGTGGGGGCCGTGGGCGGGGCCGGAGCGGCGGCGGGGGGCGGGGTGCTGCCGTTGGTGGCGCCGGGCCAGGACTCGTCGAGGGTGCCGTCGGCGCGGACGGTGTAGCGGGTGGAGGCCACCGCGCCGGCGGCGAGGCGCTCCTCGCGGACGACCGTGCTGCCGTCCAGCCGCCAGGTGGCCGTGGCCTGCGGGTCCGCCGCCGAGGTGCGGGAGGTGGTGGCGACGGGGCTGTCCCCGGCGAAGGTGTAGAGCTGGACGAGGTCGACCGGCGCCGAGCCCTCGGCCCGCCGCAGGACGACGACCGCGGCCGGCCCGCCCTTGTACCGGGCCGGCAGCACCGCGCTGAGCGCGACCTGCGGTCCGGCGCCGACCGAGTGCCCGTCCTTCAGCGCGATGGCCGGCCCGCCCGCCCCGTCGGGGTAGCTGCGGTTCGGCCAGTCGACCGCGGGCACCGGCCCCTGCGGGGGCGTCAGGGCGCCGTCCCGCGCGGCTGCCGGGAGGGGCGCGGTCGACGCCTGCGGGGCAGCCGGGAGGGGTGCCGTCGCGGCCTGCGGGGCGACGTCCACCGAGGTCCCCGGCACCGCCTGCTCGCCGCCGCCACCGGTGCCGGCCGAGCCCGGGGTGACGCTCGCGACCACCCCGGTCGACGGCCGCCGGCCCTGGTCGCTCCGGTTCTCGCACCCCTGCGCCGCCGCGATGGCCAGCGCCACGCCGATCGTCACCGTGACGAAGACGATCAGGCGCTGCCGCAGCAGCCGCTGCCGCGCGGTGCCGGGCCGGCCGCCGGGGACGGGCCGCCCGCCCGGGGCCGGGGTGTGCTGGCGGTCGCGCGGGCGGGCCCCGGGCCGGGCCGGGGGCGGTGTCTGCGGACGGTCCGGCCGGGCCCGCAGCGGACGTGTCACGGGTGTCGGCTCGGGCCGGGGGAGCGGTGCGGCGCCCTGCGGACGCCGCCCGGGGGCCCCGGACGCCTGCGCGCCGGGACGGCCCGCCGCCGCACGGGCCCGGGCCGGGGCGGGCGGTTCGGGGGAGCGCCCGGGAGCCGGAACGCCCTGGTGGGCGGCGTCCTGCCGAGCGGGAGCGGACGCCCCCCGCCCCGGCCGGGCCGCGCGGGTGCTGCCGCCGGAGGCCCCCGAGGCCGCACCGCGCGCCGCGAGTTCGCTGAGCCGCTCGTGCAGCGCGGCGGCGCCGGGCCGTTCGGCGGGCTCCTTGGCGAGGCAGGCCCGGATCAGCGGCGCCAGCTGCGGCGGCACCGCCGACAGGTCGGGCTCCTCGTGGACGACCCGGTACAGCATCACTTCGGAGGACGCCCCGGAACCGAACGGGGTGTCCCCGGTGAGCGCGTACGCGAGGGTGGCGCCGAAGGCGAAGACGTCGGTGGCGGGTGTGACGGCGGCCCCGCGCACCTGCTCGGGCGCGAGGAAGCCGGGGGAGCCGACGGCCGTGCCGACGTGGGTGAGCGTGCTGGCACCGCGCGACCAGGCGATGCCGAAGTCGATGATCCGCGGTCCGCGCGGCGAGAGCAGGATGTTGGAGGGCTTGAGGTCGCGGTGGACCACCCCGGCCTCGTGCACCTTGACCAGTCCGTCGGCGAGCGCGGCCCCGACCCGGGCCGCGTCGGCCCAGCTCAGCGGCCCTTCGTCGCCGACCCGCTTGTAGAGGGAGGGCCCGGGCACGTAGGCGGTGGCCAGCCAGGGCCGGTCGGCCTCGATGTCGGAGCCGACCACGCGGGCGGTGCAGCCGCCCCGGATCCGGGAGGCGGCGGCGATCTCGCGGGCGAAGCGGGTGCGGAACTCCACGTCCTCGGCGAGCTCGGCGCGGATCAGCTTGAGCGCGACGCGCTGCCCGCGGCGGTCGGACCCGAGGTAGACCACGCCCATGCCGCCGGCGCCTAGCCGCCGGTGCAGGCGGTACGGCCCGACGATGCGGGGGTCCTCACGCCTCAGCCGCATCATCGCCATGTTCCGTTCCCCGTCAGCCTGTGGGTGAGGCCCCGTCGGTTGGGCCATCGTCAGTTCCTGTCCGGCACAGCTTACGGACTGCCTGCTGCGGTGTGCTGATACGCAACACCTCAAGCCGCCGTGCGATTGTCTGATCTTGCGCTGAGCCGCAGGTCACAGAGGTGCCTGAGCACCTCTCGGGGTTACCCCTCAGGGTTCCCCCGGGGGTCGGGTCGGCCTTCCCTCCCCCTGCGGTAGTAGGACCCGGGGACGAGCGTCATCCTCCGGGACGTCCGAGGAACAGTACGACGGCATGACGCCCGCAGGCCCCCCTGACCAATAGCGTTGTGTCCAGCGGTGGACGGGGAGCTCGTCCCCCGAGGTAAGCCGTTCACCGCGCCAACTCGACCGGATCAGGAGCAAGGGCATGGCACCGCAGCTCACGGGAAACCCCCGCCGCCGTCAGCCGGCCCTCGACCGGTCCCGGTCCACCACCGAGCAGCCCACCCGGCACCCCGCGGTGGCGCTGGCCATGGCCCTGCCGTGCGCCGTGCTCCTGGTACTGCTCTTCGGCGGATGGGACCAGATGGCGAACCAGGCCCAGGCCGTCGCCGACCTGATCGGCCACTGAGCAGTACCTGAGAAGGACGCCGTCCCGCAGGGGGCGGCCACGAAACGGGCACCGGTCCCCTGGGGACGGGGAGCGGTGCCGCCGGGGAGGCCGCGGCCGCGAGATCTCGCGGACGGGCGGGAGCGGTGCGCAGAGCGCCCCGGCAGGCGGAGATGCCGCGTACGGACGTCGGTGAGGGCGTCCGTACGCGGCTCTTCGAGGTCCACGGCCGGCTCGTCCGGCAGGGCCCCCACGCACGCAAAAGGGCCGGGGCCGGGATCCTCACGGATCCCGGCCCCGGCCGTTGCTGTGCGCGATACTGGGATTGAACCAGTGACCCCTACCGTGTCAAGGTAGTGCTCTCCCGCTGAGCTAATCGCGCCTGGTAAGGCGGTCATGC